>JBLHOC010000008.1:0-39766 GCA_047620825.1 Bacteroidia bacterium
GACAATATTAAATGGGGTGGATAAGACCGTCTAATACCTTTGATTAAATCCATTTGAGGAAACCCGAATATCTTCATAAATAATTTTGCGTTTTATTAATGCCAATGGCTTGGCTATGTTTAATATCGCCATGATTAGCTTGAGGTTTATCTCGAAGCTAAATTACAACATGGCTGCATTATAAAGCCCATGTTGTTAAACATTTTTGAATGCCAGAAGTTTGCACTGGTTTTGACTGTTGTTAGCAACTGTTATTTCTTCTACCGTTCATAAATCAGTGCGCCCTTTAAGTAGGTTTCCAACACTTGTGTTCGGTTTATTTGATTGGGTTGAATGTCAAATAAGTTTTGACTTAAAATTACAAAATCAGCTTCTTTTCCAACTTCCAATGTACCCACCTTCTCTTCTTGTCGCATTACATAAGCCGCGTTTATGGTATACGCTTTAATCGCGTTTTTAAGACTTAATTCTTGTGGTGCTCTCGTTACAGCATTCTGTATTCCAACAAATGGATTTAGCGTACTCACATCCCAATCACTGCTTAATGTTATTCGTGCGTTCGCTTGTTGTAAATTTTTAATTGGGACATTTGCATTGTTTAAAGCCGTGCCAATAAATTCATCGCTTTCGTGCCAATTCGCAGGTTGCGTAAAATCGCCTGCTACTTGTGCGTCTGCTGTAACATTTAACTGGTTAAATCTTGTGTAATCTGAAGGCAAAACGTATTCAACGTGTGTTAACCGATGTCTTCCAGTTCCGTTACTACTTTGTTCTATTGCGCTTAAAGCTTCATTAACACCTCGATTGCCAATGGCGTGGATATGAAAATCAAATCCTGTTGGCTCTAACGCTGAGATGTATTGCGCAATACGATTTTGACGAACATAATTCAGACCGTTGTTTGTAGCTAAATTGAAAAGATCAATGATATAATCAGTCTTCATTGCAGCAGTTGTGTTAATTACTATTCCGTCTGAATAGAGTTTAACTTGGTTAATCTTCAATAAACTATTTGGGTCATTTGAAAACAATGACTGCATCTTACTTATTTGTAAAGCGTCATCCTCAGTAGGATAAAACCAAAGTCCGAGATTTGCCCTAACTGTTAGTTTTCCATCCTTTTCAACTTGCTGCCAAGTCAAATGATGATTTCGTTTCCAGTATGTTCTCGCATCACAAATTGAAGTGATTCCGTTTTTAGCCAGTTCAGGTAACGCAAAGTTCACCAGACCATCGTAATCATTTTGTTCGTTGTTTGGGATTGACGCTATGGCCAAGTCAATGACCATATTTCCGGCATTGTCAATCAATAGCCCATTTGGAAACCCATTGTCATCTTTCATAATAATTCCACCTATTGGGTTTGCCGCATTCTTGTTAATACCAGCCAACTCCAATGCTTTTGAGTTTACCCAAACAGAATGGGACGTAAGCTCCATTACAGCAATAGGTCTTGTAGTTGATATGTCATCCAGTATATCAATGGGGGCTCTTGTTGCCTCTAAAAGCGTATAAATATCGAACCCCCAACCTAATATCCACTCCGTATTTGGGTTATTGTTCATAGCTTGCTTCACATCGGAAGCATATTTTTCTGGGTCGGATTCTGTCTCGTTTAATGTAAATTGAAAATTGTCAGACGCAGCTTCCAATGGATGCAAATGCACATCGTGAATGCCGGGCATGACCATTTTATTTTTCAAATCAACAATTTGGGCATTTTCAGATGCTTGGCTTTCCACATCTATTTCAGTGCCGATTGCTATAATGATTCCATCACGAACCAGCATCGCTTCTGCCCATTCCTGCTTTGGATTTACCGTATAAATCTGTCCGTTTTTATAAAGCTGCTCATTGCTTTGCGAGGGTACTGTTCCTGTAGTATCTTTTTTACATGAAGCCAAACTAATTAAAATCGACAGAAGCATTAATTTCATATGGTGCATATTTTGAGGTATCCGTTTCTATTTTTTGCTTACGGTTTGTAAATGAAGCGCAATATCTAATAACGTGCAATGATTCATATCATTGTTGTGTTTAGTGGCTTTTTCATTTGCTCAATTTCAGTATTCGAAACGCACCTTGAATGACCAACGCGAAGACCATTGCGCCTATAATCAAATCAGGTATACCTGAATGGAACCAATGCACCAAAATTCCCGCTGTTATTACACCTAAATTGATAATCACGTCATTTGAAGTGAAGATCATACTCGCTTTAATATGCGCTTCTTCTTTGCTTTTTGACTGTTGCATTAAATACAAGCAAACTCCATTTGCGATTAAGGCGAAAATTGACACGATAATCATTGTCTTAAAATTTGGAAGTTTTTCGTTTCCAAAAAATCTTCTTAAAATCTCTACAAATCCTATGATGGCGAGTATAATTTGAAAATATCCTGACAGTTTCGCTATCCTTTTCTTCTTGACTAAAGTTCCGCCAACGGCAACAAGACTTATGCTATACACAACACTGTCCGCAAGCATATCCAAACTATCGGCGACGAGTCCCATAGATTTTGAAATTAGCCCAGTTGTCATTTCGATTATAAAAAAGGCGAAATTGATTGCCAGTACAGACCAAAGTAGCTTTTTTTGGTTTGCGTTTTCTTTAAACTCCGATTGGTCGGTCGGTTCGGTCGATATTTTATTTCCACCCAAATTCAGTTCGACAATGGCCTTTTCAATTTGGTCTATTTCACCTTTGTGAAAAACAGTCAATTTTCGATTGGGAATGTCAAAATCCAAATTCGCAATACTTGAAATTTCATCCAATTTCATTCGGATGAGATTCTCCTCTGAAGGACAATCCATTTTAGTAATATCAAATATTGTTTTGTTCACTTACTTCTGGGCATATAGTGCTAGCTACTAAGGTTTGGCCAAATTCCTATTGCAGAAAGGTACGAAACAGTTATCAACTTTAGACAATGTTGTACATTCAATACTATTCATAAAATGCTTTATAGCCGATTAGTTTTGAAATAGGCGCGAGCAGTTTAAAAGCAAATTTTTGGAGCATCCAAATCGGTTTAATCAATCCTATTTCCCTTTCAAAATTAAGGAGTATCAGTGCCGTTCTAAAAATATTTGGACTTCCACTTTTATTCAACTTACCATCTCTTGCTAAAACAAAGAAGGTTTCAAATAATCTGTCAATTTTAAGTGCAGGAAAAAACTCCTGTATATAATGCGCATCTGTGCAACCAGAATTATAGAATGAATGTGGTGTATTTTTAGGAATAGATATTTTAGCTCCAATACCAGCAAATTGTTCTTTCCCGTTAATTGTAAAAAGAAGATTCCCTTCCAGCATGGTAAAACAGTTTTCCTGATAAGGATGAATATGTGCCTTTTCTCTTTCAGCGGTTTTTGGACTAACACAATCAATCTTCAATTGTGTGCTGTTCGTTTCCGCCCATGTTTCCAAAAAAGTCATTTCTTGTCCTGTTCGAATATTGACAATATTATCTCCTTTCTTGATCATTAATCGATTGTATCTAATTTGTATTTCCCAATATATGGAAGCACATCACCGCCTATGTACAGGTAACCATTAAACTCTTTAACAGCACCAGCTTCTGGCAAAATTGATCCGTGCGTATCAAAGAGTGTCTTTAAAATTTCACCGTCCTTTGAAACGTTTATGACCATTCCAAAAGGTTCGGCTTTGGGTTGCATAAATTCAGGTAAACCGTAGATCAATTTTTTCAGTCCTATTTTAGGATGGACTTTATCTAATGCTTCATTTCTCTTTGTTGAAAATCCCAACCAATAACTACCATCTTTCCTAATTGAAATTCCATTAGGAAACCCAGGAAGATTGTCCATGAATACTTCAGTCTGCCCTACTCTTTCACCAGATAGCCAATATTTAAGCACTCTGTATTTAGTAGTTTCTACCATCAAAAGATGGCTCTGATCTTTTGAGACCACGACACCATTACCGAAAAAGGCGCCATCAATAAACGTTTTTACTTTTTGCGTTGCAGGATTATAACTATACAAACCACCAAGCGGCTTCATTTCCATGATAACCTTTCTACCGTATTTTATGTTATATGTTGAGATTTCGGATGTATTCGTAAAATAAATCATCCCATCATCGGCAATATCCAATCCATTTGGAATGAGCAATGGTTTCCCAAATTCATCCGTAGCAGCCAACACTGTTACTTCCTTTGTTTCACTAATACTTATTAGGCCTTGTTTGTGACTTAACGCAATTAAATCTCTCTTTTTGTCGAAATGCAATCCCGTTACCCACGAACCAGAGTTATAAAGTTCTTCTACCTTTCCAGATGGGTCTATTTTCAAAATCCTACCATCACTAAAATCGGCATTGTGTACACCGGTATATAAATTTCCCAGGCTATCGAACAAGATGTCTTCAGGTCCAAACCAACCATTAATTTCAATTTTTTCACTCGATAATAGCTTTTCATTTAATTGTGTTGCGCCCACAAAAGATGGAATTTCTTTAGGTTGATATGCCAATGGTTGAAGGGCACAAGAACTAAACATTAACCCACATAGAGCTGATGTTATAAAAATTGCTTTTCTTTTTTTCATTACTTTGTTTTCAAATTATTATGCAACAAAGCAACGACCACTAAATCGAAAAACTCTTTACCTATGTAAAGAAATGAATTATGTCTTTTTAGACGCGAACTGTTTTCTTATACGACTTAATTGGGTGGCAGATATGCCTAAATATGAAGCGATATGCAATTGAGGGATGAGTTGTTCGAGTGTAGGGAATTCTTTTTTGAAAAGAAGATACCGCTGAGAAGCATCAAGTAATACGATTTCAATTTCTTTCTTCTCTTTTTCCAAAAAATAATGTTCTGCTATTTTCCTTGCAAATCTTTCTAGATCTTGATAATCGTCGTAAAGATTAGTTAAGGATTTGTAATCACAGGTATAAATCACACAGTTTGTCAAAGCCTGTTGAGCAATTAAGTTTACATTTCCTGTCAACAAAGAGGTATAAGCCCCTATAATGGTTTGCCCAACAAAAAATTGTTTATTGTAATCTTTGCCTTCCTGATTTATAAAAAATGCTCTTACTACTCCGGTTTTTAAAAAAGCAATTTGACGAGCCGTTTTATTCTCTTTAACGAAGTATTCATTTTTTGAAAGTCTTTCCTCCTTAAAAAAAGGCAAAATCCTATCCCATGTCGAATCATTGAGTTTTGATATGGCGTTGAAATAATCTTTCAATTCGTTCATAGTTTAGTCAGATTAATTATATGAAGCCTTACATCTCGAAGCATGTCCTGATTTCATGCAACGTGTTATACTTTAATTCTTCTTAAGTGAGTGCTTTCAATTTTAACTCCGTTTATATCGAAACAGTATTGAAATATTTTCTTACTTGGGAAATGTGCTTTTCTTTGGCTTCTGGGCTTAACCAACTGGCGCTAAAAGCATTGATGGCTAGTTGCATCAATTGATCATTATTTAAGTTTAAGGCTCGAGCCGTCTCACAATAATTCTCATTCATATAGCCTCCAAAATAAGCTGGATCATCTGAGTGAATGGTTGCTATTATTCCTTTATTGAGCATTTTAACCACGGGATGGTCCTCCATGTTGCGGATCACTTTGAGCGCTACATTACTCAGCGGACACAAGGTCAATGCTATATTCTGCTCAATTAGTCTTTCAACCAAAGCGTCGTCATCTAAACAGCGATTTCCATGATCTATTCTTATGACATTCAAAAGATCGAGGGCTTCCCAGATATAGTCTACCGGACCCTCTTCTCCGGCATGAGCTACTAATTTGTAACCTTGATTTGCAGATGCTTCAAACACTTTGACAAACTTGCTGGGCGGATTCCCTAACTCAGATGAGTCTAAGCCCACCCCATCAATCCAGTGCTTGAACGGTATTGACGACTCAAGTGTTTCGAATGCCGCTTCTTCGCTTAAGTGCCGCAAATAAGACATGATGAGTTTGTAGGAAATGTTTAATTCATTTTTGGCTTTTTCAAGCGCTTTGTGAATGCCCTGAATAACAACATCAAACCCAATCCCTCTATCAGTATGCGTTTGTGGATCGAAAAATATCTCCACATGGACAACATTTTGGCTATGCACTTTGCATAAATATGCCCAAGTCAAGTCGAAAAAATCTTGTTCATGTATCAGCACTTGAGCGCCTATGTAATATATGTCCAGAAATTCTTGAAGGTTATTAAACTTGTATGCTTTCCTCAGTGATTCTATGGAATCATAATCTAATGTAATATTATTTCTATTGGCAATTTCAAACATGAGTTCAGGTTCAAAACTCCCTTCGATGTGTAAGTGAAGTTCTGCTTTGGGAATACCTTGTATTATGTTTTTTAGGTCAGATGATTCCATATGATGTATAGTCTTTGATACTTATTTATAACGTTTAACGGTTTAGCAAAACGGCGTTCTGATCGCAAAAGGTGCCATATAAGTTCCTATTTCAACTCATCTGAGAAAAATATTTTTTCAGAAATGAATACAGCCCTTTGGTTTAGCGACAGGATTGCGAATCCCTTATATCCATGTGCATCAAGCACTAACCCTTTCTCATTGATTTCCACAATACTAAAATTGATTGGTTGGCCAGTAACATCATAAAGATGAATGGTAGGTGTATTCAAATGGTGTTCAATATGTATGATTCCAGTACGTGAAGGTATTGGGTAAGTTTTTACTTGATGATTTTTACTTCCCAGATCCAACACATCAACTGTGCTTGTATCCGAATTAAAGCTAAACACACAGCTTTGAAGTCCTTTGTATTTTGGAGACAAGGTATCATCCATGAATTCCTTAACACCCCAACTCCCGTATTTACTGTATACGCCATGTGACGAGAAATGGGAAAACATACCGCCCTTTGCTTTGTCGTACCAATAGTTAAAATAATCACAATACATATTCTGCATTCGTGTATGGCGGTTGGCATCATTTAGCTTACTTGTATAGGCTGCATCGTTTTGATAGGCACCACTGGCAACCAAATGCTGGCCTCCTTCGTATGCAATCAATTCCAGGTTGTGCGTGTCAGCAACCACTTTATTAAGGTCTATTCTGATAAATGCTGCTGCCAATGATTGTTCCATCGAATCAAGAATGTCAGATACTGTCACACTATTGATTGCTCCTGAAGCGCCAATCGCATTCGCTACTGAACCTCCAAAGTAAGGAGCTATGGCAACGGCGTCGGCTTTCACCTGATTTGGGTTGTATTTTGTGTCTTTAAATTTTTCTAATATATAATTGGTTACCCAACCATTGGCGGATTGGCTTGAAACCACTTTCACCAATCGTTTACTACTAGAAAATTCAGTCTCAAAAATATGCATCATATCTGCCGTGCGTTTGGCATAAAACTGCCACCCTTGTTCCCATAAGTTGCCAGGATAACCAAACGCTTTCCCCATGCTATCCGCATAATGTTTTTGAGCGAATTGACCATTCCAGACCTCATTACTGTATTCAATATATACCTTTAATCCAGGGTCAAGGGAGTCTCTAAAGAGTCTTGCCAATTCCTTAATATAAATATCGTTTGCTTTATGCGGGATACAAATCCAAGGATGTTTTTGCGTTAGGTTACAAAGCTTGATTATGTGCTCATAAGCGACTCCGTTATCAAGTGTTTGTGTGTAATAATCGATAGTGTTCCGATTTGACCAGTCTTTGTTTTGAGAACCATTAGTCTTCAACCAATCCATAAAACGCAGTACTTGAAAATCATCTATGAATTCTAGTAAATCTGGGTGGTATGGTTTCGTCTCATAAGTATTCTCAAAACCGGGCATTACAAAATGAATGTCTCGTATTGGATCGGTTACATACGATGTATCAATTTCCAATGAGATTCCACCGAGACTGCTGTTAACTAAGACCAATGTGTCAACAGGACAAGAAAAAGTGCCGGAAGCGGCAAACCTTAGCCGTATTTGACCTGTGCCAGAAGCAATGAGTCGATAGTACCCGCTAGGATATTTATTATCTAAATTACCAAAGAACATGAGGCTTCTAATCGCCTGTGGTGGATCAATTCCATTGTCATATGGGATCTCTATCGGGTAGCCTTTAGGTCCAAGTGGTATAGGTACACCGCTTGCCCAAGGTGCACCCGAACCATACGCATGTGGGATCCAATCTCGACATTGTTTAAAAACATCTACAAAGACATATTCTGATGAATAGTCTTCAATACCTGAAAGGTTTGTTCCGATAGGCCTAACAATTTGCGCCTGTACATGTGCTATTCCAAATAGAACTAGTGTTGCTATGAGCGCTAATCTTTTCTGATAATTCGTTTTCATTTATAATGCTGAGTTACGGCAATTTTTATCTTAACTGTTTTTCTGTTAAAGGTATTTTCCAATTTCTTCATTTATTAGTCTCTCTTTCGCAAAACGTTTGTCATAAACATAAAAAACAAACAGTGTTACAATTAAAACAACAAAGCCCGAAAGTCCAGTAAATCCTATGGTTAAATCATTACCTCCCGTAACTAACAAAATTGCTATTCCGGCAACAGCATTTAACGTCCCGTGCATAATTGCTGTAGCAATTACAGACTTTGCCTTGATGGTGATGTAATTGAAAAGTGGCGTAAGCAGGATGCACCAAATAATCATCATAAAAACTCCAATGATAGGGTGCGCTGAATAATTATGGCCTTGGAGGATTAATGGTGCGTGCCAAGCCCCCCAAATAAATCCTATATAAATTGACGCCTTCCAAAATTTCATGTCGGCATATTCTCTTAATAAAAATCCTCTCCAGCCCAATTCTTCCCCAAATCCGGCAACGGCATTAATTGTAAAACCGGCAATAAGTCCTTGAACTAGCATTAGCCAGACAGGGTGAATAGGTAAAGATTCTAATTCTCCTTTCACCTCTTCTAATTGTTCCGGAGTCATGAGACTTTCGAACCGTGCGAACATTTCAGATACTTCAAGTGAAAAACTAGTCTCTGGTAATAATAGACTGACACCAATAATACCGAATGCAATTACTGGCATGATTAGCCAAGCAATAAAAAACCAACTGTTAATTTTAAACCCTATTCTCAGAGGCTTCACGACCGGTTGTTTATAAATTCCTTTTTCGATAATAAGTGCCATTATCATTGGAACGAACATATATAAAACAGAAATTAGAATCCCTGAAGTGGAAGTTAGAGACCCTCCAAACAAATAATATACGCCTGCTATGCCCCAACTCCCCGCGAATGTTAGACCAATAAACAACGTGGATTTCTTTACTTTTTTCATCAATTACCTATAACGGTTTAGTTCAGTGTAGCGTATTTAGTTCGAGTTTCATAAGATAGCAAAATTACAGGAAGACTATGTTATATACTCTAGGAACATTTTTTTTAGGCGCTCGATGTCCGCTTTGGATAGAGCCTGTATTGTTCCAGTTCTCATTCTTCAGCTCTTTTCTTTTCGACTTTTAGAATATTATTTTGAATGTCTTTCATAATTATTTTTCCCCACCAACCTGCATAAAAGTTAAAAGTCGTATTCATTTTGAATTTACTATACAAATGCAAACGATATCTTTCATCTTCTAATTTTTCAAGTTCATACGTTCCATCTAAAACATCAAAATATGCTCCTCCAATTAAAATATGCTCATCAAGAGTTGTAGATGGTATTTCGTATGTGTTCGCTTTTATTGAAAAAACCATTTTTTTATTTTCTTTATATTCAGTTACGGTTTCTCTAAAAATTAATCCGTTTGTAAATATTGCTTCTCGGTATGCCCCAACTCCGTTATAATTTAATTCAGCTTTTAGTGGCCTTGGGAATCCCAAAAATTCCGTTAAATACCCTGTGTCATCTTCTTTCTCAATTGTATTCACGCTAGTTACGTTCGCCCAAATCCTTTCTGCACTGGCATTAATATCAATGTAAGTATATGCTTCATAGGTCCCTGGGATCTTTTGGATAAGTTGTTCAATAGGGGAAATTACTAATGGCAGAAGTACAAGTAATGATATATTCAATGTATCATTCCTCTTTTTTAATTTTAAGTATCCTCCAATTAATCCGCCAATGGATGCTGCAATTAAGAAGGCCGGTAGAATCATTATCCAACAAGCCCAACCTTCAATTGAGAAAGCTAGCGTTATTACCAAAAATAGAAATACAGGAATCCAAGGCGTAAAAATTCGGTACACCAATTTTTCTACTTTTTCTTTGTCTGAAAGATAAACTGTTAATGCTCCAACCACTGTAGGAAGTAGAAACAAAAACGTAGTTGACATTACTGAAAACAATTCATTCCAATCTTTGGTTCCAAAAGCTAGTCTTAGAAAAACTGCATATAGGGTCGGAATTCCGAATGCAATAATCATGTTTTTGTACTTCCTTTTCATATTTCAAATTGGCGCCAATTGTTTTGTAAATAAAGTACCATATTCGCCATTTTTCAGCTCCTTAATTATTTGTCCCTTTACTACAATTTCATTTCTGTATGCCAATCCAACAATAGCCTCAAGTTTCGTTTCTTGATGTTTGTCTTTGGTTCTATTCCACAACGCATTTATAATTCGGTCATTATTTACCTCACTTAAAGTTCCAATACCGAAAGTCGCCCAATTCCTAATTGATGAAAATTTGTCTTCCGAAAGTTCTATTAATGTTTCGATAGCTATTAGCCTTTCAATTCCAGATAACGCAGATACTAAACTATAACGAACATCATTACTTTTAGAATCTTTAAATTCTATCAGTTTTGAAACTTGCTTTTTGGCTAGATTTTCATTGTTATGGCCTATTCCAAAAAACAATGCAAATATCACTTCATCACTTTGTTTATTATTCAATAACTCAAAGTACAGATTTATGGTTTCTAGCTGTCGAATTCTTGGGTCAAAACCTAATTGCGCTAAAACATCTATTCCAATAATTTTCTTTTTATCACTTTCAGATTTGGCAAGTTTAAAGGCATGGTCATAAATATCTTTGGTTGCTCTTTTTCGCAATTCCGATATATTATTCCAATACGTTTTGTGCGACTTGTTATTCACTAATCGGTCAAAAATCTTTTCGCTCGTCCAATTTATTCTTCCCATTTTTAATCAGCGGAATGATTTTTCACAAATGTTTTACAACTAGTTTATATGCGAATATAACTTTCGCTTTACACATTCCTAGATGTTGGGATATAGACCTGTTTTACAGTATTTGTAGTAAGCTGATTCTTTATTTCAATACATGAATTGTCACCAATTGCAACACATGTTTATCTCAGAATATAACGCTGAAAGACACAGCATCATTAAGTTTCTCAGCCTTAAGGTTAGCACATCTTTAAGGGTCAAGTTCGGTTTGGTGATGCCAAGCATGGTCTACCTGCCAACAGGCAGTCCAATTTTAAAGTGAATATCACGAAGAAGCTAATTTACAACACGACGACATGATCATCAAATGGTGTGGCCTGTGTTAGTCACCCATCTGTTGCTGGTTGATAAAAGCAACCTAGTCTTATTGGAATTATGGTTCAGTGATTTTATCCAACATCTTTATACAAGCTTTTTGAGCCTTGATGATGTCTTTATAAATATTCAAATCTTGATCCGACTTATCAGCAGCATCAAAGGCTTTTACTGCCTTAATGAAATACTTCTTGGCATCTATGGCTTGGCTCAGCATAATACGAACTTCCGCAGCAGTCAGCAGATCTAAATAATGTGGATTTTCATTTTGCCCTATAAGTTCCATAATTCTTAAGAAACTCTCTTCAGCCTTAACCCTATGTTTTTCAGCAAAATTTATGGGTAAATTATAATCAGTATAAAGCAAAAAATGAGTAGAACCCTTACTTTTAAGGTAAACTATGTTGTCTGGAGCGAAGACTAATGCTTCATTATAGTTTTTCAGCGCTTCTTGCTCTTTTCCTTTTTTATAATTAAGGGCCACGCCCTTATAATAATATCCTTCAGCATTTTCAGGAGCCAACTTTATAGAGGCATCAGCGTACTTAGACAAATCAACGAAATTCTTAGCTCTGACTAAGCACTTACAAGCCAAAAGCGTGAGTTTTAAGTTTTCAGAATCATTTTCTAATTGAGCAAGAATTTTATTTAATGACGGCTTCACCTTGCCAGAATAATACAGCGCTTTAAGTGTTTCGTAAGTATCACTTTTTATCACTTTCTTTTTCTCCTTAACCTCTTTAGTCATTGTTTTTATTAATTATAATTTAATCCAGCACCTGTCTCGTTCGTGCAGTTTTTCAATCCAAAGGACAATATTACACATCGAAAAACTCATTTTCGTTTTTAACGTATTCTTTTTGTCCATCCAAGTTGAATACTGAGTGCCTCAAAATAATTCGCTAAGGTATAACTGAACTCCAAATACACAACTGTTTGGCGCAATTTCAAATCAATAAAGAAATGAAGATAGAAAAACAATAATCCAAAGGGGGACCTTTCAATCGCCACTCGATTTGGCATCTGTTCAATTTTTGTTAGGTCAAATACTTCCAACAAAATCTGAAAAAACCTTTTTATGTAGTTCAATATCCATACTAGGAGATAGAGATACACGAGCAATATAATCTTTGTGGCCTTCTTCGGTTGTCCCCTGAGTAGAAGTTGCTGGTATCGTCCAGTAACATCCATTTAACTGCCCATAACTCACACAATACTTGCTTTCATGAGGAATTTCGGTAATCATTAAATTGATTAGTTTCAAATTCAACGCTCTTTTATAGGACTCTTTTTCTTCATCTGTATTCCCTTTTGTTGGAAGGTCTAAGGAAAACACGGATGGTGTAAATCCTTGTTGCGCCAATTCCTCTGAAACAAAATTTATTTTCGCCTCAGGTAGCGTATCGTTGATGAAGGTTACAAATTCACGCGTGTTCTTATAAGCGTCCTTAATTCTTTGGTTCATTGAAGGCAATTGTTTCGCCAATATTGCCATTTGAAGATTTCTAGCTTTGTTATCGCAGAGTGTTAAATGCTGCTCAATTTTTACCATCAAAGCTTCCGTTTTTGTATTTCCTACACAGTAGCCAGCAGTACATTGTCCGCCACTTGGAAATTTCGATCCACTTACATAAGAAATAGCTCGAACCGCTGATAGTATTTTGCCATCACCTAAAAAGTGCACATTAGGACAGAATGTTTGATCTAAAATAAACACTGGATCAATAGCAATTTCTCGTGTGCTTGTTTTACGCACTTTGCTTAAAACGACTTTTAGTTTTATAAGATCCGGAACCTCGACTCTAGGGTTTGTTGGAATTTCAGCGATGATGTATGGGATAGCATTTTCATTTGCAATTTTATCCAACACGGTATCGATGCTTTGAACCATATCGTGATCACCATCCACCGGTAAATCCACCACTTCAACATTGTTAATGCAAGCCGCAACCCGTCTTGCTTGGTCGTTTGTGCCACCATAGCAATTAGGAGGAACAATAAATTTGATATCCTTTCCTTTATGGTTTTCTAATGCATCGTGTACGAGCCCCATCATTATGGCGTATTGCATAGATAGCCCACTAGAAGCAACTAGAGGTTTTGCATTTGTACCGGTGATAAATTTAATTGAATTCAGTACACTCGTTTTGTCGGCTTCTACATTGCTTTTAATCGTATGAACAGAAGAAGCATCTATGAGCAACTTTAAGGCATCATGCGCATTGGAGGGGGTCATGGCAATGGTCTCTCTTCTTCTTACGTGCTGAATTTCCGAGATATAGCTTTCATTTTGATCACCATTTACGAGTAGAATACTTCCAAGATCAGCGTGAAGGCCGATATAAAAGTCAATCCCGCTAGCTATCTGGAGGGATAAACTGGAAATAGACATGTCATCTCGATGTGAAACGAAAATGGTACTGCCGTTACCCCGATAATTATCGAGGGTGGAGATATCTTCTACTTTCTCAACCTTATTTATTTCAAATTTATAACCATATATACGTCTAACCACTTCCGCATCAAAACATGCTGGCAACTCACCGGTATAAACGATTTGAGTATTTTTATTGTCTAAAGAATTTTTTCTTAGAATCGCTAAAATAGGAATCGTCTTGGATGAAAAACTAATTACATTTTTTGCTTCTAGGTTATTAAGGTTCGCTACGACCCATTCAAGTATGCAAGATAATGGATGACCTAATCGAATATAGTCGTAAGCCGTGGGAAGTTCACTGAGTGAAGATGGGGTCGCATTTTGCGCATTAAACAATCCTTCAAACTGGTCTAAAAATTCAGTTTTGGCCAATTTTTCATTGTATATATCCAGTCGATGCGTGGTTAAATCAAACCAAGACATCGGCATATTCTCTAAGACATTTTTTATATAATGGAGCATTTTATTGCCTTGCATAATTGTCACGTTCAGATAGGTCGGCAACTTACATTAATTAGATTTATTTTTTGACTGTTACGAGTCGTTTTATTGCATTAAACAACTGAGGTGAATTCAATAAAGGGCATTATTCCGACGAAGTACTAACCTTTTCACAAACCCATACTTTTCTAGCGAATTTTGTCTTTCCTCTTTTACTAACGCTGCAGGTATCTGATATGCTGAATCCAGCTTTGCTGATGGGGTTTGATATATCTGTGGTAGAAACAATAATCATGCGATCCGTGATTGCACCCGTCGATGCAATGATGTGTAATATGTCGTCATCCGTAACACGACTTAACAAATTGTATGGCAGGTCAATAACAGCCGCATCATACCTGTTGGTCATGTCTTTAATATCGGAGTGATATACGTTCGCTTTATAGTTGTAGTGTGCTAGATTTTCTCGTGCATTGTTGCAAATCTTCAAGTTGATGTCGCAACCTTCCATGTTATATCCTGCAAAACATGCTTCTAACATTATTGTGCCAACACCACAACAAGCATCTAGTAGCTTTTTCTCTTTGTTTGCTTTTGCTGCAATATTGACAAGTGCTTTGGCGATGTTTATACTTATTGAGCTGCTGTAGGAGTGGGGTTTTTGTTTGTGTTTGTACCAATCAAACTTATTTTTAATTAATAGTCCAAAACACCAAATACCTTCGTGATTACACAAGGCATAAGTTACTGTTGGGTTGTAATAATCAGGCATACCTTCTATGCTGTATCCTATATCTTTTAACTTTTCAAGTCGAACATCATATGCAGCTGTATCGCCCTCAAAAACTAAATACTCCACTTTGAAACCTTCAATACATATACCTTCTTTTTTGATGTCATCAATGAGCGTTGCATAATCCTCAGAAAACGAAATAATATCCAGCCTGTTTTTAAGGAAAGCACTACTTGAAGGTTCCACAGTGACATCGGAAAGAAGCACTTTGTTTTTATCTTCCGTATTAAAAATGTATCTCGATTCGAGCTTGCACAATTCACTTTCCGTAGTGTCATAACTGAAGGAATATATGTGTTTGTTTATCTGCATTTTTGTTGCACTTGATAGCTTGCTATCTGTGGGGTTTTGGTAATGAATGGCAACGTTAGTACATAAAGCTAGCGAACGCTAGTGAATTGGCCTTAGACATTGTAAGTCGTTTTGTATTTTACTATGAAGTACCTCCTGAAGACAACGTCATTTGACCATGTCTTGTAAATACGAACCTAATAGATCCTCTAAATTCTCAGCGTCCTGTAATTGGTCGTACCGTACGTCCTGCGCGTAAAGTTGTGGCCGTTGTTGTTCTGATAACTGAAGTTTAAAAACAAACCCTTTGTAATCCTCATCCAAAAGTCCTGTTGGATTGACAACTTGCAAAGAGCTAGACACAATTTCGGCAGTTGCTACCGCATTAATTTCGTTCAGTGCATGAATAATTTCGGGAGCAAATATCCCTAAGGAGGCTTCGTAAAATTCCGTAAAACCGCCATTTGTCACAGTTTGATTTAACTTCACAATCACATAGACCATCTTTTCAGGACCAGTCAGTCCCTGAACAACCTGATACCATTCCGACCAACTTTCAATATCAAAGTTGGTGTCCTCAAGGTGTTGTTCGGCCGAACTATATAGTCGACTAATTAAAGCTCTGTTCGAAATATTCTCCATTATTGTTTATCTCATTGTTACCAAAATTTCAACTATCGTACTTGTCCCGGAGGGCATGCACTATAGGTTTTATTCGGCTTATTTATTTATTTTAAATGAAAGGTTAGCTTCATTCAATTCGTAGAAATGTAATAGCTCATTCTTTAAAATTTTGTCATTTCTCATTCTTTCAAATAAGTCCAGTTTAACATTTTCAAGGTATTGGTCCAGTGTTGTTATGTCCTTTTTAAATTGAAGGCTTGCTTTCATTTTTTTTGAAACAAAAGATTCCCAAATTTGAGCGTTTTCTTTATCAAAATCATTAAATATTCCTTCATAGCAAAATGCCTCTAATAAGGTATAGTCAATCTCCCAATCTGCTTCGCTTACACCGTTCAGTCCAACACAGACATGTGCCTGTACACTTGTGTCAGCATTTACTTTATCACAATAGAAAAACTTAGAAGCCACTTCCATTAACTCATCTTCCGTGAAGGTCTTATTTATTACCATATTTGGATACTTAATAGGAGCAATAGTTTCTTCAAAATATTTGACAAGATTCCCGTCTTGAACAAACTTGTTTAGATAGAGTCGTTTAAGTTTTGAGGTGTCTGGATATAATTTCCATATTCCATTCCTCTGTTCTGATTTCTCGGGCAAATGGATTTCGGACTCATTTATAAGTAGATACTCAAATCTTCTTTTATACATAATCAATTCACTGTCCGGCTTAATTGCTGGCATGGCAGAAGCTCTCATTTCTCCCTCGTGTTCGTAAGGATAGATCTTTAGGGTTACATGATTTAAAATTACAGATCTGTCAGCCTCACACGAAAGGCAACCAATCAAGACCAAGAATAGAAGATTTTTTGTCATACGGTTTTATAAAGCCTAACGGTGGAGCTAAGCCTGTAAAGCTTGCTCACAACAGAGGGGGTATATCGTTTGAGTTTCATGAAGAAGCTAATTTACAACTGGACGATTACTCTATTTATACTGGGCTGAAAATTTCATAAACTACTTGACCAAGAACCAAAGCGTAGGCCACTGAGACTACTGTACATATTACAACAACAACATTTCTTCTTGACTGTTTCGTAAAAAGCCAAACAAAAAAGTAACATGCGAGTATTACAAAAAGTAAAACGAACGAATAAACCATGCCTGATACAATCATATAATACCCCAAAAGGCATCCACTTATGGTTCCACCTACCAACCCACCAATTATGCCTCCTATAAAAGTCTTCGGTTTAATTCTTTTATCTGCTTGTATGCTAACGTATGTTTCATGACAATCTTCGATAATTAATATTAACTCTTGTTGTGATAAAAGATCTGATTGCACACTTTGTTTGACTTCTTCAATACTTTGATTTCTATTAAATAATTTATTAGCTTTATCTGCTATACGGTGTTTTTCCCTGGTCACTTTTTCTTTTTCCGAAGTTCTTAATTTAAGTGGCCCTAATCCCCCTACTTCAGTAATTACTTGAGCTAAAGCAAATTTTGCTTCTTCCGTATAACTATCTATATCACCATACAATTCAATCAATTTTTCATCGTCGTAGTTTCTATAAATCTTTATTAATTCCTCTTTAGTAGGCATGTCAGGTGGTTACGCGTGGTGTATGGTTGGTAGCGTCTTTAAGTAAAATAAATAGGTAACGAGACAGTCGGGATTCAAATATATTTTTTAATTAATCACGTTGCTGCGGTGTTGTTATTTTTGTTTGAATGCATTGCTACTATTTAAAGCATTCATTTAAAAAGTGCGTTAAATTATCTGTCATATCATTTGGTTGCCCCACTCTTTGGTTGATGATTTCGTGTGCAAAAGGTGTTTCATACGAAACCACATAATTTGTTCCATCATCAAGTGTCTCTATGAATTCTTCAATAATATTGACTCTATTTTGATTTGACGTTGCAACATCTTGATAGTAGAAAAAATATTTGCTAGGCTTGTTTGAGTGATTTATATGATTGACAGGTGATGCCGTGCCCCAAGTATTTCCATTTTTCCCGAATGCATTGAGATAAGTGATTACTGTCTGATGGTAGGGTGTTGATGGATCATTGTCTAAAAAATTATCAACCTCAATAGTTGCCTTATTATTTGTTGTTGTTACTCCAAAGTTCAAAAGATGTTGTGTGATGTTGTAAGATTCCGTGTCAAAGTTTGCTAAACCTTTAAAAACATCTTTCGGGTTTAATCCATGTGATGCCAAATATTGAGCGTCTGTTGCTAATAACGTTGACAAGTGTGCTCCAGCAGAGTGACCCATAATCACAATTTTTTGTTTATCACCACCATAGTTTTCGATGTTGCTATAGATGTGACTTACAGCACTTGCCACGTCTTGAGGATGAATTGGAAATTTGATCCGATTTTTATTCAATAATTCATTTGGTACTCCATTGGCATCAACAGGCGTTAATCTATAATTAATTGAAAAAAGCACAATCCCTAAAGATTCAAAGTATTTGATTTTATCATCAAATTTGTTAGCCTTGTCTCCAACGGACCATCCACCTCCGTGGACCCATATAACAACTGGCTTTAATGTGTTTATGGTGTCATTGTAATAAACATCATAGCTAAGCAGGTTAGCGTCTGGGACAGTTACGTCAGTTCTGTATTGAATCGTTTCAATGTTATTGTAAACATAATTTACTTCGACTTCATCACTCGTGTTAACGTCATCATCATTACAAGATGCGAATAGAATGATTAGACTAATAAAAAATATAGCTGTTCGTTTTACCATCATTGTATTTAGGTATTCGTTAATTTTTTGGATATTTAAAAAGTCTAATTCTTAATATATAGAAGCATGGTTTTTGGACCGGAACCTATGCGTAACTGGTTAAGGATTTGGCGCCTGCGTTGGCAACAGTTTATTTTTTGTAAACACCACTTATAAGCTAAAATTCCCCATTTTTCAAATGATTCAGAAGGTTCATCAGTTTAGGTTTTCCATTCCGATTTACATTTTTAAGTTTCAATTGTTCCCAACTGCTGTATATACAAATATAAAGTTCGCTTTGCAGATTCCTAGACATGAGGAATCACGAATTATTTATACCCGATAGCACCTACGTCTTTCCCCGGCTCTATTCATTTTACAACAAATTACTACATTTGATGAAATATTCATAAATGAAATCTAGCTTATTTAAATCCATCATTTTTGTTTCAGCATTCGTCATGTTATTTGGTTGTGAACTTTACTATATACCCCCACAAGTTCAGGTACCAAGTCATAAACAAAAAGGTGATATATCTCTTAACGCACAATGGTTGTATTCTGGTAGTGTGTCTGCATCGTACGCTTTTTCAGACCACGGATTTATTGGGGCATCTTACATGGGCTATGGTGCGACCACTGATTCATTATTCCGTGAGCATTTTAGAGTAGGAACCTTAGAAGGTGGATATTACCACTATGACAGTCTATCGAATATCCACTTCCAAGTATCAGCTGGACTTGGTTCTGGACAGGCAGGTTATGCGTCTGACGGCTTTCAGGTCGATTTCGATCGTTTTTATCTTCAACCTTCTATTGGATTCATAACAGTCTCAAACCGTATCGAAAATCATTTATCCCTTCGGTTGTCTTTCTTAGATTATCACGAACAAACCAACCCATACGTTAATCCATTTAATATTTATTTTATAGAACCCGCCTATACTTTTCGTGCAGGTTCGGAGTACGTTAAGTTCCATTTACAAGCGGGATTATCGCTTCCAATTAACTATAGAACGACAACACCTTCGGCTTTTGGCTATGTCCCATTATTCTTTGGTGTTGGTATTCAAGCTAATTTTAACGCATTGTCAAAGAACCGATAAGTGTACACCGTGTAGGCTAAATAAGTCACACGATGGTTTTTGAATCAAAAAATAACAGACAAACGCCTATCGCCCTTCGACGGTCGTAACCGACTAGTAATCAATACATAATATTAGATTTATACATAGTCGCCAAAATTATGACAAAGGGATTATGGTTTTGGCACAATAATTTGTATTATCTTTGAAACAATAGTTATGAAGCGAAATTTACTTATACTTTTTATAGCAGTTGGATTAATGTCTTTTCAGACCGTATTCCCTTCTGACTATGACACAGATGCAAGCAACATTAAGCTCGGCCAAAACTACCCAAACCCAGCTATTGGAAAAACATACATTGAGGCAAATTTCACAGGAGAAGCGACCCTTACTGTTTACAACGTGGTTGGAAAGGTAATTGAGGAAAGAGTAGTTACAACATCACTGATTGTTCTAAATGTCACTAACTATACTGAAGGTATTTACCTTTACACCCTTGAAAGTAACGGCGAAAAGCTAACTAAACGGATGACTGTTAAGAAACACTAATCCAGTTAAACATATTTTAAAAAAACCTGATCTAACCATCAGGTTTTTTTATGCTTAATTATTAGTAATCCGATTTTATGGCCTGGATGATTTTAGTAGCTGCCGTGCTTAGCACTGTCCCTGGCCCAAAAACAAATGATACACCATGCTGATAGAGATTGTCATAGTCTTTTTCCGGTATTACACCTCCTGCAACCACAACGATGTTGTCTCTTCCCATTTCATGTAATTGTTTAATTACTTCAGGAATTAATGTCTTGTGTCCTCCAGCAAGACTGGATATACCCAACACATGCACATCATTTTCGATGGCTTGTTTGGCAACCTCATATGGCGTTTGAAACAATGGCCCTATGTCAACATCAAACCCAATATCTGCAAAACCGGTGGCAATTATTTTGGCCCCTCGATCGTGACCATCTTGTCCCATTTTAGCAACTAAAATACGTGGCCGTCGACCATGTGTCTCAGCAAATCGATTGGATGCTTCAATAGCGTCTAAGAAATGGGGGTCTTTTTTCACTTCTTTCGAATATACACCTGAAACACTATTGGTAGACGCTTGATATCTCCCAAACACACTTTCAAGCGCATCACTAATTTCACCTAATGTAGCTCTAGCGCTAGCAGCAGTAACAGCCAACTCCAGTAAATTCATTGAGTCGTCGCTCGCGCCCTTTTTTAACGCTTCTAGTGCGTCGACCACAGCCTTTGCATTTCGTGTGCCCTTAACTTCATTTATACGGTTAATCTGGCTCTCACGTACTTCATCGTTGTCTATCTCCAGGATATCAATATTTGATTTTTCGCTTGTGTGGTATCTATTCACACCAACAATCACGTCTTCACCATTGTCGATTTTTGCCTGTTTCTTTGCCGCAGATTCTTCAATCCGCAACTTAGGAACCCCGGCTTCTATAGCCGCTGACATGCCTCCGAGTTCTTCTATCTCTTGTATATACGCCCAAGATTTTTGAGCTATTTCTTGTGTTAGGCTTTCAATATAATAACTACCGCCCCATGGGTCAACTAAGTCGGTAAGACCTGTTTCTTGTTGTAAGTATATTTGGGTATCACGTGCAATTTTAGCAGAAAAATCGGTCGGTAACGCAATGGCTTCGTCCAACGCGTTGGTATGTAAAGATTGCGTGCCACCCATGACTGCTGCTTTCGCTTCAATGCAGGTTCGTGCTACATTATTAAATGGATCCTGCTCAGTCAAACTCCAACCGCTGGTTTGACAGTGTGTTCGAAGTGCTAATGATTTTGGATTTTGAGGATCAAATTGCTTAATGAGTTTTGCCCAAATAATTCTGGCTGCTCGGAGCTTGGCGATTTCCATAAAATAATGCATCCCGATGCCCCAGAAAAAACTGAGTCTAGGTGCAAAATCATCGATTTTCAAACCCGCTTGAATACCTGTGCGCACATACTCCAATCCATCCGCCAATGTATACGCCAACTCGATTGCCGCATTTGCCCCAGCTTCTTGCATGTGATATCCACTAATGCTTATTGAATTAAATTTGGGCATATTGGCGGATGTATATTTGAAAATATCTCCAACAATACGCATCGACTGTGTTGGTGGATATATGTACGTATTACGTACCATGAATTCTTTAAGAATATCGTTTTGAATGGTCCCAATTAACAATTCTTCTGACACCCCTTGTTCTCTTGCAGCAACAATGTAGAAAGCCATAATGGGTAACACGGCTCCGTTCATCGTCATGGAAACCGACATTTTATCTAAGGGTATGCCATCGAACAAAATCTTCATATCCTCCACGGAGTCAATGGCAACACCAGCCATTCCAACATCACCTGTCACTCGAGGATGATCGGAATCATATCCGCGATGCGTTGCCAAGTCGAAGGCGACTGAAAGTCCCTTTTGACCTGCTTCTAGGTTTCTTCTATAAAAAGCATTCGATTCTTCCGCCGTACTAAATCCTGCATATTGGCGAATTGTCCATGGTCGTACTGCGTACATGGAGGCATATGGCCCTCTTAAATTGGGGGCTATGCCAGATACAAAATTAGCAGATGCTGGAACGTCGGACGCCGAATAGGTTTCTTTAATCTCTATTCCTTCCTGAGTCGATCGTGTGTTGGTGGTTGTCTTTTCCTTATTTTGTTTCAACACCACATTGGCCAACAGCTTATCACATAGATAAGATATTAAATATGCGCCTTTGCTTGGATCAATGACGAAATCTAAGTGACTTTCATTTCTAAGCAGATGTGCAATGTTTCTTGCCCAACGGACGGTCTGTTCAGTATGTTTTTGTTCGTACGCTTTGATGTATACTAAATCTGCTCCACCCAAAATAGCTGACATCGCTTTGGTGGTTAGACGTAACAGATTGGTGTAATCTGGCTCTTTCGAAAAATGAGGGTTACAAACAACGGTTATCGCAGGACACTGGCCATCGAATATGGACTCTAGTGCAATGCGAATGCTTCTGAGACGTGCCACTTCATAGAAAAAATTCGTTCCAACACTTACCTCAATATTGATGAGTTTATGCGGTTGTTTTACCTGTAGGCTTTCTAATGTCTCTTTTAATGCCAGACATTTCTCAGAGAAATATCGGATTTCACCTTCTCCTACAATATCGTTTGACGGGTTGAGAATTGAAAATACAGGGTTATCTCTGTCCAACAATGCTCCTGCCATGGTCGCCGTGGATGGCTTCAAATTTAGGAACGCCTTTTGGGGCGGTGTTTCATCTAGCTGATAATCCGCACTGATGTTATACCAGATATCGGCTTCTGCATTAGGCGTATCAGAAGCGACACCGTCAACATCTTCATACACATTATGTTCATTGGTTTCACACTTATCCAAAATCAACTTCCACGTTCCTTTTGCTGTAACAGGAAATGGTCCAGCACTAGATATGTCTGAACTGTTCAAGAATGGTTGAATGTCGATACCATACCAATCCTTATTCAGTGCGTCAAGTGGTTTTCCCTTAAGCTCCTTTGCCGCTTGTGTTAGCCATTGTTCCTTTGAAGGAAAATCAAATTCTGTAAAATCTAATGCCTCTTGTCCCATTGCGGCAAAGGTAAAAAATGGATTGAACTATGTGTCGTTGATAATCTAGCATTAAAACCAACAGCCCAATATGACATACTATTGTCATTGATGTATTTTTGTAAAAATTAACATAATGACATTTCAATACATCCGAACCGATCTAGCCAATCACATTTATATCATCTCCATCAATCGAGAAGATAAAATGAATGCATTGAACGCCACTTTATTAAAAGAAATTAAAAGTGCTGTAATGACTGCAACAGATGATGACGATGTCTATGGCATTATCATTACAGGCGTAGGCAAAAAAGCTTTTGCAGCTGGTGCGGATATTGCAGAATTTCAAAATTTTAGCAAAGAAGAAGGGCGTCAATTGAGTGCAGACGGACATGAAGTCATGAATACGATTGAGCAGTCTTTAAAGCCTGTAATAGCTGCAGTAAATGGTTTTGCTTTGGGAGGAGGATGTGAATTGGCCATGGCCTGCCATATGCGAGTTGCGACGCCAAACGCCAAATTTGGACAACCGGAAGTTAATTTAGGGTTGATACCAGGTTATGGTGGCACCCAACGTTTGATTCAGTTAATAGGAAAAGGGAAGGCCATAGAAATGTTAACCACGGCGGACATGGTGGCAGCAGACGAAGCCTTGAGACTGGGTTTGGTTAATCATGTAGTGGATCAAGCAGAGCTTATGGAGAAGTGTTTCTCGATAATTAATAAGATAGCTATAAAATCGCCACAAGGTATTGCGAAGACCATGGAATGTGTTCAGGCGTATTTTGATTCGTCAAAAGATGGAATGGCTGTTGAAATAGAT
Source organism: Bacteroidia bacterium (assembly GCA_047620825.1). GTDB lineage: Bacteria > Bacteroidota > Bacteroidia > NS11-12g > UBA9320 > UBA987. The sequence goes on from JBLHOC010000008.1 coordinate 24,293, forward strand.
CACTTCGGTTCTTGTTTCGCAACAGATGAATTCAAAGAAGGCACAACATCATTCTTTGAAAAGCGTAGAGCTAATTACAGAAAATAACGTAGCTATCAATTTTGGCACGCCATTTGTTTTATATCAGACGAACAATTAAATTTGACTTTAAATATTAAACACGACAACTTAAACATTATGAAACGATCATTTGTCACATTACTAATAGCTATAGGATTTGTAGCTTTCACACAAGCACAAGATACGAAAACTGTAGAAGCAGATGGGAATACTGGTGCAAAAATCAAATTCGAAAAAGTTGAGCATAACTTTGGAAACATTAAAGAAGGTACACAAGCCACAGTTACATTCACATTTACGAACATTGGAACTGAGCCTTTGGTATTAAACTCTGTTAGAGCATCTTGCGGATGTACAACACCAAAATGGACTCGTGAGCCTATCGCTCCTGGTGCAACTGGGGAGGTAACTGCCATTTATAACTCTAAAGGTCGTCCTGGTAACTTTACCAAAACGATTACTGTGAAGTATAACGGTGAAGAGAATACTGAATTCTTAACGATTAGAGGTACTGTAGAAAGCGCTCCAAAAGAAGTAGCTCCTCCAGTTCAAGCTAACCCACAATAGAATTAACAACGAATTACAAAAACCCAGGCATTTATGTCTGGGTTTTTTTTGGCACCATTATCGCAACTCTTAAAGAAAATGAATCCAATGAAATTTAAATTTTACTCCACACTGTTAGCTTTCTTACTGATCGGCACCACACAGGTATTCGCACAGGACAAGACAAATCCAGACGAAAAACCAGTCATCATACTAACTCCAGTAGGTACACCAAAACTGGTTATGACCGAAACTGAGCACGATTTTGGGACCATAGTTACTGGTGATACTGTCAGTCATGTGTTCAGATTTGTGAACGAAGGGTCTGCTCCATTGGTCATTAATCATATTAAGACACCATGTGGTTGTACTGCTCCAACTTGGTCGAGACAACCAATCGCAGCTGGCGATACTGGTGAAGTAACGGTTAAGTTTAATTCTAAAGGTAAAGTTGGGAATCAAGTCAAAACTTTAACGATCATGTACAATAGCGAAATGAGTCCAGCGATGTATACCATTAAAGCTTTTGTAAAACCACCTACAAACTAAATAAGGTCATATCAGTCGTTTATGAAACTAACAGTTGTACTAATTACCTGTTTACTGTTCGTTAGTCTGTTGAGCCACGCTCAGCAGTTTACAGACACAACGCAAGCGATATCCAAAGACACTATTTTAGAACCGATTATCTCGTTTGAAATGGCGTCTTTTGATTTAGGCTCAGTGCCAGAAGACACAATAATCACACGTGTATTTACATTCTCAAATACAGGCAACGACAGTTTAACCATCTTAGGTGTTACAGCTGATTGCAGTTGTACTGTTCCTGAATTTGAGTTAAAGAAATATGGCGAAGGGGCATCCGGACAAATTAAAGTACGCTTCAATGGTAAAGATAACGCAGGTCGATTTATTCAATACATCACTGTGTTACATGACGCAGAAGTCGGTTATACCTTTCTCACTTTAAAAGGATTTGTCGAGCGGTCTTTTTAGACTTTAGCCGTTCAACCATTTTTCAGACAAAAGACCTGTTAGGCCACCGCTATGAATGGTCAACACGGATTCCCCTGACTTAATTTCTCCAATGCCCATAAGATCCTTTAAAGCTCGTAACATCTTTCCTGTATAAATGGGGTCTACTAAAATGCCGCTTGCCTTTGTGAACTGACGATTGAAAACTAATTGTTCGCCGTCAAATTTACCAAAACCACCAAAGGAATAGTCTGTATGTAATTTCCAGTTGTCGAAAGAAACGTTTTGTTTAACGGACTCAACGAGATAACCCCCCCCGCTAACTGCACATATACCATGTATTTGACTTAGGCCCTTAGAACCTTCTATAACCCCCGAAAACGTGGTCCCTGTGCCGACTGCCACTATGATGTGATCGTAAGTATCATATTGTTCTACGATTTCCTGGCATCCTTTTCGGCCCAAAGTATTGTCACCACCCTCAGGTATAACATAAAACCCTTGCTGACTGTAGTTATCATACAATGCCTTCTTTTCGGCATATGTTGATCTAGATATAAATTTTAATTCCATCCCAAACTCATGACAAAGTCTAAGCACGTAATTCGAATGGACGCTCAACTCCTCTCCTCTTACAACACCTAGGCATGGAATACCGGATGTAGCACAAGCAGCGGCAGTTGCTATTAAATGATTTGAATATGCGCCTCCAAACGTGACAAGCCTATCGGCCTTGGTTTCTTGATAATACTGCAGATTGTATTTGAGCTTCCGCCATTTATTCCCAGACACGAAAGGATGTATGAGGTCATCTCTTTTCATAAAGACATCTACCCCGCTATCGCTAAAAAACGGGTTTGTAATAGACTGAATAGGTGTTTTGGTGTTGACCATTATTCAAAGAAAACTGCAATCTCTTCTAATGCTTTACGCTGTAAATCTGGCACCGCGGCGTCTTCTGCCGCATAACCGACCGGGATCAATAAATATGCTTTTTCATTTTCTGGTCTGCCGAGAATCTTGGCTAAAAAATTCATTGGACTTGGTGTATGTGTTAAGGTCACCAGCCCCGCTTGATGTATTGCTGTGATTAACATTCCGCATGCAATACCAACAGACTCTTGCACGTAATAATTCTTCTTTTTGGCACCGTCTTCTACATCGTATGTTTTTCGGAATAAGACGATAACCCATGGGGCAATTTCGAGAAAAGGTTTATGCCAATCCGTCCCAAACTTTTTCAAGTCTGCTACCCAAGCGTCTGACATTCGCCCATGGTAATTTTCATATTCCTCCTCTTCTGCAGCTTTTCTAATCTTGGACTTGAGTGCCGCATTGCTGATGGCACAAAACGTCCAAGGTTGTTTGTGTGCCCCTGAAGGCGCAGTCCCGGCAGTCCGAATAATGTTTTCAATAACGCTTTTAGCAACAGGTTTATCGCTGAACTCGCGGATAGACCTTCTTTTATTCATCTTATCGTAAAACTCCTGTGCCTTTTCATTGAGTTCATCCGAAGATGGATTCTCGCGATTAAAAGGTAAGAACTTGCTATCTACTGTATCACTCATTTTACCCAATATCTATCTTTGCCACTAAACTGTGGTGATTGCACGGAGATAACCAGTAACGGTTTTTTACTTGTTGTGATTACCGAATGCACTGCACCTTCAGGAATGAGGATAATGTCTCCTTTTCTGATGATTTGAGTCTTGCCTGCCACAGTCATGAGTGCCTTACCTTTTATAACCGATACCACTTCCGTATGTACCTTATGTTTATGTGGTTTGACTTCGTTTCTAACCCAAATGGCAAAAGTGCTACTCAGTGAATCAGAATAGAGCTTTTTTACAAATACATTCTTATACGTTGTTGAATCTGGCTGAAGCGATTTTGCGTGAATAACCTGTGCATCCACATAATGAGTGGCCATCACTGTCAATACAAAAACGAACAGGTTACTCCTTATTTTTTTCAATATTAAAAATTGACTTTATACCAGAAGTTAGGAAGTCGACCTAATTGATACTCCTTCCCAAATATCTTAGACCCTGGATTATCTAGATCATCAAAATAGCTTTCCTTCAATACATTCTGCGTATCTAACAAATTGGCTATGTCAATTGATATCTCGTGGGTTGTTTTTTTAGTGTTAATACGAATACCTATTTTTATGTCTAGACGACTGTAGTCTTTAAATTGGTATATATTTCGTCTGCTTCCATCAAGCACGACACTTGCTCCATCCAAGATAGTTGCTACAGTATCTATTGGAGAGAATCGCTTACCTCCACCAACGGTATACTTCGTACCAAAGATGAGTGTGTTTTTGTCTTTTTTACCCAATTTATACTCATATCCACCTAGGAAGTTAAAAATGTAGTTTCCGTTAAAATCTGTATTTCTTTCTTCGTCATCACTCCCTTTGTATTTTGAATCATATAGAGAACCAGTAGCCATAAAGTAGTAATTATTAGTAAAGAATTTTTCGACTGTTATTTCAACACCTTGATTTATACCTGTACCGGTATTGGTTAATACGTCAGGAAAAAAACGTTCGAACCCAGACCCTTGATTTAACAATGAGAAAGAGCTAGAAATAAGTTCTACCGGAACGTTATACAGTTGCTGATAATAGATTTCTCCTCTAATACGTAAGTTCCTTTTGATTACTTTTTCGTACGACAATACCAAATGATGACTTCGAGTTGGCCCCAACTCATTGTTGTGTGTGCCAGACGTTTGTGACACTGAGTCTGTGAATATGGTGTTATAAATATACAATGGCTGAACCTGGCTATGCATACCATACCCTAAACCTACTGTTTCGTTTGAAGACTTTCGCCATTTTAAGCCAAGTCTTGGTTCTATGAGTGTAGAGTTGCTTTGCGTAAAATGCATACCATGCAATCCCGTATTTAAAGTGACTACAGAATTTAGTCGATACTTCCAGCTTGCATAAGCCCTTAACATAAAAGGATTGTTTTGCGCATTAAGCAATTCAGTCATCGGCTGAGTCAAATTCAATTCGTTTTGAACGCTGTCTAAGTAATTTATAAAATATGCGTCTGCAACCACGCCCACTTTTAGATTACTTTTTGCGCTGTATTTCTTATTTATAGAAGCATGTAAGGTCGTTTTACCGTGTAACATTGAAGATCTAGAAACCGGTATTAGAGACACTGAAGTATATTCGTTTGGATCCCGAAATATTTTATTATGCTCAGATAATACTTGCTGAACGTTATGTGCTATAACCACATTTAGAGATCTTTTCTTCCCCAATTGTCTTTCCAACGTTGCACCTACAACGCCCATGTTAGTTCTAAAATATTGATCTCTATCCTTCTGGCCATATAACTCTTCAGTTGGCACCAAATCATCACTAAATACGATATCAATAGAACTTAAACCACCTAACCCAAAAATCGCAAATGACCCTTTTTTATTCGGGTAGTTCAATTTGAAGTTTAAGTCTTGGTACTTAGGAACTGCGTCGGTGCCTAAATCAATATTTAACGCGCTGAAAATATCGAATGTGGCATATCTATAGGAGAATATATAACTTGATTTCTTCTTTTTATTGATTGGCCCTTCTGCTTGAATTTCAGTCCCAAATAATCCAAACTGGGTGCTATACTCCGCTTTGTTGTAGTTCCCATTTCTAAAACGTAGGTCAAAAACTCCCGAAATACCGTTCCCATATTCGGCAGGGAACGCACTCGTCATAAAGTCTGAACTTCCAACCAGTTTGTTATTAATCATACTTATTGGCCCACCAGTGGATCCTGCGACTGCAAAATGACTTGGGTTAAATATATCAACACCTTCAAACCGCCATAAAAGTCCAAGTGGAGAGTTTCCACGTATTACAATATCATTTCGTTGATCATCTGTTCCTGCCACACCGGCAAAATTTTGAGCCATGCGAGCTGGATCTTGACGGCTACCAGGGTACCTCTCAGCCTCCTCAGCATCAAAGCTTCTGCTACTTACAGTCACCATATCATTATTTGTACGCACCTTGGATTTTTTAACCGAAATAACAGCGGCCCCTAAGGTATTCGCTGACTCAACCATTTGAATATCTAAATTGACCTCTTTTCCGCTTGTAACCATCACGTTGTCTTTTGTGACTGGTTCGTAGCCCACATATTCTACTGATAATCTATGGCGCCCAATGGGTACATTTTGAATCTCATAATAACCCATGTCATCTGTTGTGGCACCAAAACCTTCGGCTGTTTCAACTAACACTGTAGCCGAAACAAGACCTTCTTTGGTGTCAGCGTCAATCACACGACCGGTGATGTTTTGTGTTAATTGTGCAAAGGATGTTGTAGCAACAACAAGAATCAATACACAAAGTGGTAAGAGTCGCTTCATATCGTTTTTAAGTCGGGTAAATGTAAGAAAATATTTTCCCGAATTTGATGAATGCCTTTCAATGCATATTTACTTGCAATTATTTAAAGCCTTAAATCAAACTAGCTTTTCTTAAGCAAAATTGTAACCTTATTGAAATCGGCCGCTGCATTAATTTGCTTTTCAAAGTTTTCGTATTCCTCAATAGGGTAATCTATTGTATAATAATACTCTTCTACGATAACGGTCAGGATGTTTCCAACAAGTGTATAAGATGAAGTGAAACCCATATCCTTTTTACCGTCTTTATCGAATTGAATATCAAAATTCAAGTTTTCCAGATTAGCCAGTTCATAACCGTCGGGCACTTCCACTATTAATGTCCGCTTATACTTTCGATTAAAGCGATTAGACACGGCCATTTGACGTTCGCCCTCATCATACAAATCTGACTGAGGCCCAATCATTTTCCCAACATTAATCAAGTAATTTTGACCTGCCTTTTTAACAAATATTTGAGAAACGAAGTCTGCTTCCACTTTCATCGGTTTTTTACCAAAATCATCTTCGGCAATGTTGGTAAGCTTCACTTCTTCCAACTCCATCTCTTCGTCGATATACTTTACTAAAGATTCTCTCAATTCTTTCTCCCCTTCTTCATCCATCAAATCAAAGTAGAATTGATAGTTTAAGGCATCATAGCCTGTAAGCTCTCGGGTAAAGTGACAACGTGTATTCGGCAATTCGTCGAATACAAGTTTGATCGTAAATTCATCAACCGTCTCGTCTGCACTCACTGCCTTTATATACTTCACTTTACCAATTCCGGCGTAAGCCCCGCCGATATTCATAAATCTGGTAAATAGACCTAAATTATTCGTAAAATGTCCTGGAGGAAAGCCATACCTCGTATTTAATCCCACAGGAGCCATGTATTTTTTCGTTTCAGGAAAATAGAATAGTCCTTCTTGAAGAAAGAGCTGACATTTAAAATCCTCTAAAAAAGTAAAATCATCTCTATCGCAAGTATAGGCCAATGAGAATGTGATGTCAAGTTCCTTAAATATCCCTGCAAATAATCTCGTAAAGGCCATATCGTTGCCGAACTTCCTTTTGATCATGAGTTTTAAATTCCCTAAATCAGCAATTCCTTTTTCAAGGTAGACAAAGTTCTTTTTAACATAATTCTCTACATATCTAATTTTGTCTTCATCCGATAAAGACTCGTCTATTTCCATTTTCTTCATGAGTTTTAACAACCCAGATTTCTTTGGATCAATTTCATCAATCGTTCTTGCCAAGTATGACGACATGGTAGAATAGAAATCAAATGTTTTGCCATTAGAGGTGTTTTTATACAAATAATAGGCAATTCCAGCTCTACTCGCATGATAAGACGCAAAGGCCTCTGACTCGTCAAGACCTTTCAAATTATATGCAGTGGCAGAATAATAGTTTTGATCGTAAGTCGAATCTTTGGTCATTTCTGGAAAATTATTCCACGACGTAAATCGATGTTCTAAGTTGGATGGAGAAACAATTATTACTGTGGCTTCTCTCTTAAGTTCTTCAGACTGCATTCGGTAAAAATTCCCATACAGCGTTGGGGAGCGTGGATAGACGTGATAGTATTCAATTTCATCGCCGATTTCTATTCCTTCAAAAGCAAAATACCGAAGTGTTCGATCATCTTCTTCACTCGTTTCTTCAAGAATATCTTCTTGATCAAATTCGATAATTTTTCCTGATGTCTTGATTACTCGTGCTTTTTCGACAATCGTGTACAAATCAGGGCTGGCATTACTCCCAGTCATGTAAACTTTATTGTTTTGATCTACCGCTTCTGCATCATTAAGATGGATAATAACATGCCTCATGTAGTACTCTAAGGCATTCCCATTAGCGTCATAGAACATTTCAACAGCATTCACTTGTTTGATATACACCGCTGATTCTTTTGACTCCTCGTCAGTTAATTCAAAGATTGATGGGTCATCTTCCCATTCATAATTAAGCAGTACTTCTTGAGCAAATAAGTAGTTAAAGCTACCAAGACAAATAATCGATATTAATAATAATTTTCTCATACGGTTAATTTGATTTCTTAAGAACCACGGTTTCACTAAACATTTTTATTAGACCTGCGCACAAGTCATTCCACCCCTCAAATTGATCAACACCCATGATAACCACATCTCTATCCAAGAGTATGTTATAAATGACTGTATTATTTTGGACCGTGTATGTAATTGAGTAATGGAAGTCTCCATATGTTTTGTCAAAATCTTCCGGTACATAATCAACTTCGTATCCATCAGGAATTTCCAAAATATATGTTTCGTGGTGTGATTTCTTAAAAGTGTACGCCACAGGTAACGCTCTATCTTCTTCTATTTTTGTTCCAATGCTCGTGTAGAGGTTCATATCCACATAAACCTCATCTTCATACGATTGGTTATAGTCATCAACTTCAAACGTATAGGTGACATCTAGGGGTTTGTAAATATCTGCCAAATTCTGTAGTTCATATGACTTTAAGGTGAACTTATTCGAGCCTTTTTCCAATACACTTTTAAAATATTGGAGTTCTTCTTTTTCATTCTTACCCACTAGTCTATAAGTCGAATAATTTCTGTAATATCCAGTTTTGACCATACGACCTCGCCCTACAATTTTTTTTCCTTCAACTGAGATCCAAGCTGTATCAAGCAGTTGACTGAACTGTTTATCGCCTTCTGGAACTTCTACAATTTTATATGCTGTTGACGAAAGACTTACAAGAGCTTGTTTGCCTTGGATATGGCTTGATGCATCTCCGAATGTGATATACTTGTCAGTGGCATCTAGGAAGTATGCTCGTCCATTATCGTCGAAGTATGTTGTAATCATATGATTGTCTACCGACGGTGTTGCTAGTTCATCGTATTTAAACGGAATTGATGTTGTACCTATCCAAGTTAGGTAAGACTTTATATCTGCAATGTCGCACATCGATTTTATAATGCTTGACATGTCCTTACAATCTCCGAATCTTCGTGAACACACTTTTGTTGCTGGGCGCGGCACAAATCCTGAAAGTGCGTATTCAAATGCGATGTATTGGATATTGCCTTGAACCCACTCATAAATCTTTTGAACTTTTTCCTTATCAGTATTCAATCCTACCAAAAGGGAGTCAACAATGCCTTCTAACTCTATGTTCGAAGAGTCAGACTCCTTGTCATAATCGACAATTAACGTTCTGTACCATGCATGCAGATTATCAATAGTCCCTACGTTATTCACCTTCCCCTTAGATGTATTATGGCTAAGAATAAATGGATGTACTTGAGGCAAGAAGTATTTTGGGTTTGGCGCATTGCTTTCATACTTCAACTCTTTAACGTCTGTTCGAAGCCACGAATAGTAAAACATGTTCCCTTTTTTCACCTTTTCGAATGTGTATTCGCCCTCTGACATATTGAACATTTTGTACCCTAGTTCTACGTCTTCATGTACAGCTATAGTCAATTCAAACCTTTCAGTTGGATAATAACTTTGCAGAAAAAATGCGGGTAATAAATTCGGTTGAGTCACATCAAGTTCGTAATTCACCCAAGTTTTAGCTCCGGCTTCTACACCAGTATAGTAGAACACTTTTTCCTTGCTGTCATCATAAAATGCCATTCTTGAGGTATTGGTATTCTCGCTAAACTCTTTGACAGATATTTTTTTATACTTGCCATTTTCTTTAGGTATGAAAGTCGCCGCTTCAAGTTTAAGTAAATTAAAAAACGAGCTATAACTCACATTGTCTTTTATGGCAGAAGACACCTTATCATTTAGGTACATGCGCTCTTGCGTCACTGTGGCTTTCACCTCAATTTTATCATTCACAAGGTTGATTACAAACTCCTGTTTCATGAGCATATTACAGGCATTATCGTCTGGATACTTCTCACGCATTTCCGCCAAATTTTGGGCTAACCCAACCAAATTTAGGATTAAAATGAAAGCAAATACTATGTGTCTAATTTGCATTACTTCTCACCATAATAATTGTCATCAAAATAGTATCGAGTTGATTTTAGATTACCGGATTCATTGTAGTATCTAGTGACACCATTCAAATCATCTTGAAAAAATGTGTATTCAACCTTCACCTTTCCATTTGGATAATAATCCTTACACAGTCCATGTCTGTTATCGTACTTGTAGTTATAATCGTAAAGTATCGATTTTTTCTCATCGTATGCTATAAGTTGCCCCTGCAATTGTCCGTCTACATAATGAGATTTACGGAACACATCTCCTGTTGGATAATACCAAATAAAATCTCCAACATAGTAATTTCGTTCAACGGTGTACATTACTGATTTTTTTCCATTTGAAAAATAGCCCACGATCTCCTGGTTTGGTCCTGAAACAGGGATCTCCTCTACTAATTTTTTATCTGTCCCTAAATAACTATAACCGACATTGATACCTTGAACATATCTCCTTACAAGAGCTAACTCTCCGGTCGGCGCGTAAGTCTTAAATAGCCCATGTCTATAACCATCAAAATGATCTATTGTGTATCGCAGTTTTCCGTTCCAGAAGTTTCGTGTATAAATCCCTTCAATATCACCGCTTTTATAAATACATTCTACATCAATCGTCCCATTTCTAAAATAATCTACGTATTCGCCATGAAGGTCTCCATTTTGATAAGTACGTACTAGTCTAGGTGAACCATCTTCGTAGAATGATTCCCATAGACCATCACGATCTCCGTTTGCAAATTTACCTGTCGTTGCAATTTCCCCATTTGGGTGGTACCACGTAAATTGTCCATCGGCAATACCGTTTGAGTAGTGCCCTTGATAACGCGTTTTTCCATTTGGGAATTTTAGTAAGAAGGTATCGTTACCATTATTCAACCAAACCCTTGTTGGGTTTTTTCCACTCGAGTCAAAGTAGATCGCACCCATAAACAAACCGTTTTCGTAGAACTCTTCGTTGGTCAATACACCTGTTTCTGTATAATAAGTCTGCCAACCTTGCAACCTTCCCTCATTGTAATAGACTTTACTCGTAACATTTCCAAAACTATTGGATCTAACAAACTCTCCTTTTTCGTCATCGTCTTCGTAATAACCAACATTTATCTCTTTACCCTTTCTATCATATTTAACAAACTCTCCATGTGCATTATCGTTTTTAGTCGGATATTCTCTTTGAATTTGACCGTTGTAGTAGTAGAAGATTTGATTCCCAGTTTGCACACCGTCCTCCCACTGCCTTTTACTGATCAGGATTTTATTCGATTTGTAATTCTTCCACTCTCCATCTTTTTTCCCTTTGGTGTATCGACCTTTAACGTCCACAAAACCTTCAAAATCTCTACCTTCATATTCCAGGTATTTGCCTTTTTTCAAGAACTCAGAAAGCACACTTCCAGATTTTTTGAAATACCTGTATCCAATAAGCTTTCCTTTCTTATAGGTAAATTCAGAAAACAGTTCGCCAGTCTCATAATAGTCTTTTGCAATACCAGTGAGCTTCCCTTTCTCATCAACAATCACCTCACTTTTTAGCTTACCGTTGTCGAAGAACTTTTTATTCAATCCAACCTGGGTGTTTTCCTTATAGTTACTTTCCCTTTCTAGTTCTCCGTTTTGGTGGTAACGTTTGGTTGTTCCTTGTCGCAATCCATCGACATATTGCTGTTCAGACTTTATCGTTCCATCAGCATACCAGGTTTTCAGTGTTCCGTTTAACGACCCCTCTTCGAATGGTCGCTCCATGGTCTTATTTCCATTCGCATCATACGACCTAACCATACCATCAGCTCGTCCTTTAGTAACGTTGTATTTTGAGCTCATTTCCCCATTTCGGTGATAATATGTCAAACTGCCTGACTCAACACCCATGTCATATTCTGTTTCCGAGAAAACTCCTCCCGCTTTAAAATATTCAATTACAATCCCATCGTATCGTCCTTCTTTGAACATTCCTTCCTTTTCAAGTACCCCTTTTTCTGTGTATTCTTTAAAAGGACCAGACACTACACCGTATTCGTAATTGTAGGTTGATTTTCTAATTCCGTTTGGATAAAAAATATTCCACTCTCCATTTTTCTCATTATCTTCATACTCCCCACGAGCAGAGACGCAACCAGTACCGTTGAAGAATAACCAAGAACCTTCTTTAGACTCATCATTAATATTCCCAATGGCTAGCAGTCTGCTATCCGTGTAATGAAATTGCATTTCGTTCCCTTCGTAGTCCTGCAATCCATAAAAGTTCTCGAAGTTTTCCCCGAACCATGATACAAAATCATTTGACTTTGATTGGTTTCTTGATAAAATCTTAGCTGCCGCTTCATTATAGGACTTAACACTTCTAAGGATATAGTAGGAGAACCCTTCAAACTTTTTATCTTTTAATAATTTATTATAAAAAGGAACGTAATATTCATGCCAAAATCCATCCGTACTTTCAACGGTGCTAAGCGATGTAAGTAGAAGGTGACTTTGTTTAACTATCGGATAACTAAAATCAGAAGGTGTTTTATAGCGAGCCGCAACAGCAATCTTATTTGAAATGATTTCATCGACCTCACCAAAACCTTGTTCAAGAAAGTCGATATCAGCATACTCTCCTTCTCCCATTAAATCACCAGAGAGGTAATTATCGATATTTTGAATTTGCCCCATTGCTTCTCCTCCTGCATCTTTCATAACACAATACGTCATGTAAGACAGCAAAGCTTGACTATGTAAATCTAAATCCCGACATATCTTGGCCAGCGTTAAGTGAGTGTTAGCATGATGTGGGTTTTGACGAACGTTTTCATAAAGTAATTCCATACCTTCCTTATACCTTTTGGCGCGCAGCACAGCAGTCGCTTTGTTAAATTTCAGACTGGCATTTCTTGGATACTTCGATAATGCGCTATCATAAATCTCAATGGCTTTATCATAATCTTCAAGCTCAGAATAAGCGGTCCCATAATTTGTGTAGAGACTAACTTCAAACACATTTGAATTTTGTTCTAATCCTTTTATACAGGATTCAATGCAACCCTCATAATCTTCAACCTTAAGTTGGCTTAAAGATTTTTCATATAATGAAAACGCATAATTGGTATCGTTTCTGTGTACTTTATCAAATTCTCGTATAGCAGATTTGTACGACTTTTTATAATGTAGATTTATACCGTCAACCAAAAAATCTAGAGAGTTTTGGACTGAGTAGTTCTGTCCAGAAACCGTCCCTGTGGAACATACTAAAGTTAATAGAAAGATTAAGAAATTTTTAATACTCATACGGTGGGTTTTTTTAATCAGTTGTTTGTTCATGGTTTATGTATCTTACTTACTGAGTTAAGATGTTCAATTTTATGATTTTATTTATAATAAGACAAGTGTATGACTGAATGATATTTGATAGTACAATATTGAAAGTGACAAACTGAGGGTTACATCTTACAGATAGAGTACATAAATCTTACATCTACATTTAATTGCCTGGTGATAAATACATTAACTTGCACAAGTAATGAGGATCAGGCTTTCATTTCTATTCTTAACGGTATTATTTGGCATACGCGGGTATGGTCAATACGATGGTTGTCACACAAAATCTTTAACCAGAACTACTTCTTCTACCACATTTCATGGTAAAAAATCTTTAGTCGGTCAGGATTACGACGCAGTTTATCACCGGATCGAGTTAAACATAGACCCTCGATACAAACAGATGTCTGGCATCGTTACAACCTACTTCAGACCAGAAATTGATAATTTTAACACCATCAAATTTGATATTTCAGATTCAATGAACATCGATTCTGTATTTTATCATGGTATGTCGATCACTTATAATCAACATTCCAACTTACTTGAGATTACTGTTTCAACGATAATTCCACGGTTACAACTGGATTCGGTTCAGGTTTTCTATAGTGGTGACCCAACGAATAATCCTGCAAGAAGTTATGAGCGAGAATCTGGTAGGGCAAATAGTTCTTCACCAATTATATGGACCTTGAGTCAACCATATGGCGCCTTAGAGTGGTGGCCATGCAAGCAGAGTTTGTATGATAAGATTGATTCACTTGACATGCTGATCAAAGTACCTAAAGGAAACAAAGCTGCGGGGATTGGCCAGTTACTTGGTGTAAATGTTGTAAATGACTCGTTTGAGGTTTTTCATTGGAAACACCGATACCCAGTTTCAACCTACTTAATTGCTACCGCCGTTACCAATTATGAAGAATTCACAGATTGGGTTCATTTCAAGAGTGGTGATAGTTTACCCATATTAAACTACGTATTTCCAGAGAATAGGCCATTTATGGAAGAAGCCGTTAAACAGACCATTCCAATCATGCAGCTTTTTGATTCTTTGATAGGCCCTTATCCATTTATGCAAGAAAAATATGGTCATGCTGAATTCTTAAGAGGTGGAGGAATGGAGCATCAAACAATGAGCTTTATGGGTAGCTGGAATTTCGGTTTGATTGCTCATGAACTTGCACATCAATGGTTTGGAGATCAGGTTACCTGTGGCTCGTGGTCGGACCTTTGGCTCAACGAAGGTTTTGCCACATACTTCACACTGTTGGCTAGAGAAGCAATACAGGACAATAGTACCTGGCGCAACGTTCAACTTGCTAGTCAGGAAAGAGCTTTGCGAGAAAATAATGAGTCGGTATTTGTATTAGATACATTTGATCAAGGCCGATTATTCAGTTCTCAACTGACTTACAATAAAGGCGCTCAATTGCTTAGGATGATTCAATGGCAGGTAGGAGATTCACTATTTTTCAAGGGTTTACGCAACTACCTGAATGACACAGAGTTGTCATATGGTTTTGCACGAACCAATGACCTTAAATTTCACCTGGAATCCACAACACGTAAAGATTTATCTGAATTCTTTGACGATTGGTTTTACGGTACGGGTAATCCACATTATATCATCAATTGGCGACAAACTGGCAAAAATGTTGAAATCAAAATAAAACAGACGACTAACGGGAACATTGATTTTTTTGAGATGCCCATTGAATTACAACTTCGTAATGCGCTCGATTCATCCAGTTATGTTTTAAATCCAAGCAATTCTGAGTTTTCGCAAACAGTCACTGTCGATTTTGCAGTCGACTCAATTGATTTTGATCCTAATTTATGGGTGTTGGCTGCAAGTGAAGTAACCAATGTGAAGGATGTTGAGAAGGATATCATATTATTTCCTAATCCAAGTAGTTACGAGATTACCATTTCTTCTTTTGGACATAATTTTAAGGGTTTCAAAATCTACAATTCTGTTGGACAATTATGTATTGAACAACCTTTTGAGTCAAGTCAAAAATTATTTAAGATAGTAAATATTGAAGGGCTTACCAACGGCATATACTTTGTTGAATTGTATGATGATGAATCTGCAGTGACTAGACGTTTTGTGAAGATCTATTCAGACTAAAATATTTCAGCTAATCAAGGCGTTATCAAATAAACTGAGATGCCAAGATTCATTTTCAACTTATGTGTTTCTATTATT
>JBLHOC010000009.1:0-32407 GCA_047620825.1 Bacteroidia bacterium
GAAGACAGTGTGGTGTGGTTTGTAAATAGCACGAGAACAACAGACAAATACAATTTCTTTGGGACCTATAACAGCGGATTGTATCAAGTCAGGCTCAATGTATACGGTGTGAATGGTTGTAACATTCAAAAAGATACCTCTTTTGAAGTCTTTGCCAAACCCGTTGCAAGTTTCAGTTATACGCCGACTGATATTTATATTTCAAATCCAGATGTGTCGTTTACAGATGGTTCGAGTGCGAATGTAGTGGCCTGGAATTGGGACTTTGGAGATGCGGCCAATAGTATAGATGAAAATCCATCACATTTGTATGCAGATGCAGGCACGTATATAGCCCAATTGTTTGTCTCGAGTGCAGAAGGCTGTTTAGACACCACAAGTCAAACCCTCATCATTAAAGATGAAATATTGCTTTTTATCCCGAATGCCATTAGTCCAAACGGCGATGGCTTGAACGATGTATTTAGAGTTACCGGCATTGGGTACACTCATATCGATATTCAAATATTTAACCGTTGGGGAGAACGTATTTATGAAAGCGACGAGTTTACAGAATGGGATGCCACGTATAGAGGTGAAAAGGTTCAAATGGGAGCCTATATATACATCATGAATATTGTAGACAATCGAGGTCGAAAATTCCATGAAGTGGGAGAGGTACAAGTCATTAGATAATCTCCTAAATTCGAATTTTAAGACATAATAAAACAAACATGAAAACAACTATCATTACACTACTCATTTCTTTGTTCACATGCCAAGCCAAGGCACAAGATTTTGAGGTTCCCAAAGATTATGTTCTTGAGTCAGCTGCAGATTATGAGAAATACGAAGATGCAGTTCTTGACTGTGTTGATTGGCTGATGGAAACACCAGCAAACGATGATTTGGTTAAGCGTAAAGCGGCAAATCGGTTTTTATTGGCGTGGGTCACAGGTAGTCCCAATATCACAATTACCCTTTCTGCAGACGTGCTGCCGTATCTCAAAACGAGTCCAGGTATGTTATTGGTGTATTTTGGTGGTTGGGTAAAACATGCGTTAGAAGAAAAGGATTATGACAATGCCATCGCCGGTAGTTTGGCAGGGACCGAATGGGTACTTGACTTTTACACAAAAAATCGATCTATGCTATCCAAAGACAAAAACATTGAAAAGCTGTTAAAGTTAAGAGAAAAAGGTAAGTTGAAATCCTTTATCGAATCAAATTCTTGATCTAAAATAATACACTTACGGTACTTGATCATTCCAGTAGTGCGTGGCTCGGTTGCGTGCATTTAGGTGAATATCTTCCCAGAAAAGATTTACATCTCCAATGTGATAATTCTTCATAGTAAATGAAAGAAGTCTGCTCGGGAAATGCGGTGTCGTAATCCAAACACCCCCATCAATTAAATGCGTTTCAAAACTCTTCGAGTACAGTTTTCCATTTGAGTATAAAAAGCCTTTATGAAGCGATTTGGATGCAATTATCGTTGAATCCCAAGTCACAGGGTTAATGCTAGCTTTGCCTTTATACCACTTGACATATTGACCAGTTTTGTACTTCTTTTTAAAAGTGTTCCATGTTACAAATCCACCTGTTGAGTCTGGATGTGACATGAGGTGAATCGATTTGTATTGTGTTTTCTCTAATCCAATCCCGGGTAGGTAAGCAGCGACTAATTTTTCTTGAAGCGGCTTGTTATCGAAATAGTCTTTTAAAAGCATGGATAGGTGGGTGCTGCCTTGGCTGTGTCCAGCTAAAATGATCGCACGACCATTGTTGTAATGTTTTAGATAATATTCAAATGCTGCTTTAACATCGGCATAAGCCAAAAGAAGCGCGTCACGGCCTCTGCCTTCCAGTTTGGAATAAGAACGAATGTGGGCTTGTCGATAATATGGGACATACACTTGACCAGCGTTGGCCCACGCAGAGGCCTGATTTTTGACTGCGATGTTTAATATCTTCTCGCGCTGTTTTAGATTGTCAATGTCAATATTCCATGCGGTATCTTTATAATCCGTGTATAGTGTCGGATAGACGTAAAACACGTCCGTTTTTGTAAATGTTGTGTCGACGATTAACTGTTTTAAAGATTCAGGATAAGTTTCTGGTGTGACCGCCCAGTTTTTATGCTGAGAATAATCAATTGTAGACTGTGCTTGAACGCCCATAGAGGCCACTGACAGAAGCAAAAACAATTGGATTTTATAGACGTATGGTTTCATGGGGTCAAAGGTAAAAAAGGGATAGAGAACTCAACTGTACAACAGTAACGTTTTAAAGATAGACTCAGTATATTCGAGCATTGAACGTACTGACAACTATTTATCTTTAACATAAGAAAAGTTGATAATATGTCATATGTCAATGTCACAATGGGTTAAACTATCAAATGAATAGAAAAGACTTTTTAAAGATGTGTGCCATACTTGGAATTGGAGTGCCAGCCCAAGCAGCACTCTTTGGCTGTAATAAAGATGCGCATCTAAGTTCTGATTTTGACGGAAAAGTAATCATTATTGGAGGTGGTCCAGGAGGCTTATCAGCGGCCTACTTTCTACATCAATATGGGGTTGAATTCGAACTGTTGGAGGCAACATCACAAATCGGTGGAAGGATGAAAATTAACAAATATTTTGCGGACTTTCCAATTCCATTAGGAGCTGAATGGTTGGAAACAGATGTCGGCGTGTTAAAAGAAATGGTGAACGATGCTTCGGTACAAGTGGATGTTAAAACAGTTTCCGACGACCCCGATTACAAGTTTGTCAATTCATCTTGGTTCAACTTTTTCGAAACGTACATTATTCCTTCCATAACAGATAAAATTAAATACGATACTGTTGTCGAATCGATTGATTATGAGTCTGATAAGATTATTGTGAAGTCAAAAACTGATGAGCACATAGCGGATGCAGTTATTGTTGCTGTTCCTCTGAAAGTGTTACAAGACGGCGATATCCAGTTTTCTCCAGCACTCCCGAGTGAAAAAACAAAGGCCATTGGAGCCGCTGATATATGGGATGGGTTTAAGGCTTTTTTCGAGTTCAAAGAAAATTTCTATGGGGATGGACATGAGTTTGATATTACCCCTAAAAGTGACGGGGAGCAAATTTATTATAACGCAGCTCACGGTCAAAAGACCGACAAAAACATACTTGGATTATTCGTTGTTGGTAAACCAGTTGAACTGTACAATTCCAAATCTGGTGATGTGTTAAGGGATTATATTTTACAAGAATTGGATGGTCTTTATAACAACAAAGCCACTACAAATTATATGCAACACATTGTTCAAGATTGGAGTAAAGAACCTTATGTGAGGAGTGGCTACCTTTCGGATCACGAAGATTGGAAGTTGGTGAAAAAGTTAGGGACTTCTGTGTCTAACAAGATATACTTTGCGGGCGGAGCATATACAGATGGGGAGGACTGGGTTTCGGTACATGTTGCTGCACAGTCAGCGAAAACAGCAGTGGAAGAAATTGCAAAATAGAAAATACAACGTAAACGGATAATGCGTTTTAACAGCATTGTCGTAAAACATCAGCGTTAGGATTGATTCATTCGTTATAGCTTTGCAGGGAGTTCAGGTTGGCCACATATCCAAACCATAGTAGAAACCGGTATATACCATGACAACATCAGCACAAGAAGCAGTAAAACACATCAAAAGTGGAGACAACGTGTTTATTCATTCTGCGGCAGCAATACCTCAATTCTTGGTAAATGCGATGACGGATAGGCACGCTGAATTGAAATCGGTTAACATTTACCAAATGCACACTGAAGGTGAAGCGCCTTACTGTCATCCGAGTATGGAGGATTCTTTTACACTTAAATCATTTTTTGTCAGTTCAAATACAAGAGATGCCATACAAAATGGGAAAGGCAGTTACATCCCTGTTTTCTTGAGTGAAGCACCTTCTTTATTTAGAAAAGGAATCATTCCGATTGATGTTGCGCTCATTACCGTTTCACCTCCTGATCAACATGGCTATTGTTCTTTGGGCACGTCAATCGATATATCGCTTGCAGCATCTAAATCCGCAAAGTTGATCATAGCTCAAGTCGATCACCATATGCCTAGAACACATGGTGATGGGTTGATTCATATCAGTGAGATAAACATTCAAGTGGAAATGGATGAAATCTTGCCTGAGGTTGTTTATGGTAACCCGACCCAAGAGCATCAAGCGATTGGGAAGTATATTGCTGATTTAGTGGAGGATGGATCTACGTTGCAAATGGGTATTGGTGCCATCCCAAACGCCGTTTTAACGCAATTGGGCGGCCATAAAAACTTGGGCATACATTCTGAAATGTTCTCAGATGGCGTATTAAAGCTCATTGAATCAGGCGTGTTTAATGGAGCAAAAAAGAAAAAACATCCGGGAATGATTGTCGCCTCTTTTGTGGTGGGCACCCGAAGACTTTATGATTTTATCGACGACAATCCAATGGTTCAAATGCTGGATTTTGAGTATGTGAATAATTCCGATGTCATCAGATTAAACCCCAAAGTGGTTGCTATTAATAGCGCCATTGAAATCGACTTAACTGGACAAGTTTGTGCAGATTCGATTGGAAATAAAATATACTCAGGTGTAGGTGGGCAAATGGATTTTATACGGGGCGCTTCACTTCCTGAAGGCGGTAAGCCAATAATAGCGTTGACGTCAACCACCAAAAATGGGGAATCTAAAATAGTACCATTCCTAAAACAAGGTGCTGGTGTTGTTACAACACGTGCACATGTCCACTATGTGATTACTGAATATGGTGTGGCTTACTTACATGGAAAAACGATTGAGGAAAGAGCCAAATTACTCATCAACATCGCTCACCCAATGCACCGTGAGCAACTTGAAAAAGCCAGTGCGCTATTGTTTGCATAAATCCAACGCGCAATTATTTGATAACTAAATGAAATCACGTCAACCCAATAATTTACCTTTACACCTATGGTTGGAAACAAGAAAGACGAAGCCGCAATTCTTAAAAAGTTAGGCATAGACGCATTAAACTCCATGCAAGAAAAGGCGTATGCTGCGATTAGTCAGAACCCAAACACGGTGTTACTTTCTCCAACGGGGACTGGAAAAACATTGGCATTTCTACTTCCAATCATTGCGGAACTTGACCATACACTTAAAGAAATTCAGGTATTGATATTGGTGCCATCCAGAGAGCTAGCGATCCAAATTGAACAGGTTACACGTGAAATGGGAAGCGGGTTCAAAACCAATGCAGTTTATGGTGGTCGTGCGGGGTCTAAAGATAAAATTGAATTAAAGGAACCTCCGGTCATCCTAATCGGAACACCTGGTAGAATTGCTGATCACATTAGAAGAGGGTCGTTTGTAACAGACCATATCAAAACACTGGTGTTGGATGAGTTTGATAAATCGTTGGAAGTCGGTTTTGCGGAAGACATGCAGGATATTGTAACCAAGCTACCTTCAGTTAAAAAGAAAGTATTAACCTCTGCCACACAGAAAGTGAAGATTCCAAAGTTTGTTGGAATTCTAGATCCCAAACACCTAAATTTTCTGAGCAAAACAAGCCTAGCACTTGAAGTGAAGGTGGTCGTATCAAAAAATGAAAATAAGCTAGACACCTTGGTACGATTGTTACAACACACAGGTAAAGGAAGTGGTATAATATTCTGTAATTTGAAAGATTCGATTCACTTGGTGAGCGACTATCTGAGCAATAAAGGGATAGATCATGGTTGTTTTTATGGTGGATTAGAGCAATTAGATCGAGAACGAGCCCTGATAAAATTTAGAAACGGCACTTACCGGATTTTAATTGCTACAGACTTGGCAGCCAGGGGTATAGACGTGCCCGAGATGAATTTTATCATCCATTATGAACTCCCACCGCGTCCAGATGAATTTGTGCATAGAAACGGTCGTACCGCAAGGATGAATGCTGAAGGCACAGCGTATGTGCTGAAGTGGGATAAAGAAGAGTTGCCGCCATTCATCAAAGGACCGGAGATGCAATTGTTGAAGAACATTGTTAAAGAAAAAACGAATAATTGGGATACCCTGCACATCTCAGGGGGGCGACAGGATAAAATATCAAAAGGAGACATTGCAGGATTGTTTTTCAAACAAGGGGAGTTGGATAAAACCGAATTGGGTGTTATTGAGTTAAAACAAGATTGCGCTTACGTGTCTGTTCCAAGATCGAAATCTCAACAATTGATACATCAATTAAATAACAGCCGGTTGAAAAAGAAGAAAGTTAGGGTTAGTTTGTTAAGGTAATCGAAACAAACTCCATGTTAAATAACTCATGATAAAATGAATCTCCTAAGACGTATTAGTATACCATTTGCCGTAAAAACACTGCTGTTAATTTCTACAATTGCATTAGTTTTTCACATATTCATTCTCACTGGCTTAATTCCTTATCAGTATGTGTGGGGTGGCAGACTTGAAAGCAAAGATCAAATGATTCAGTTTGAGTCTGTTTCTTTAATAGTTAATGTATTCATAATAATTATTGTGGCTATGAAAGGTGCTTATCTCAAACCTGCTCTTCCCAACAAATTGGTTCGGGTCTTCCTTTGGATATTTACGATAATGTTTGGTCTCAATACCATTGGGAATTTAGTGTCCTTGAACTCCCTTGAAGCAATCATTGCCACACCAATTACACTGGTTTTAGCGATTATGTTGCTTAGACTAGCCGTGCACAAATAGTAAAATCGCGAAAGCAATTTCACATGAAGTTTTCTTAAAATAAACAAAACCTATCCTAAATATAAATGTTGACTGGGTGAGTTGGTTTAATTTTGATTTACGAATGAAAAGAAATATTGGTTTAACGTTACTGTTGGTTTTTATGGTCTATCCAAATTTAGGGACGGCACAGATTAATCAAGACAAAGTTGGTGCTTGGTATATGTATTTTTTCAATACCACATTTAATACAACACCTTGGGGGTTTCAGGGCGATGTACAGTATCGTAATTGGGATATGGGTGGAGATCTTGAGCAGCTTCTTTTACGAGGAGGAGTGACCTATAAACCACAAGCCACCGACATTAAATTTACGTTTGGATATGGCAACATAACAACAGGATCGTATGGGAGCAGTAACAGAACCGTTAGTGAACATAGGATTTATCAAGAGGCACTATATCCGGTTCGGTTTGGTAACCGGTTTCATACGAATCACCGATTTCGATACGAGCAACGATTTGCTGATGGTCAAGATTTGAGGACGCGTTACCGCTATAATCTATTCTTAAACATTCCTTTGAATAGCACTGAGATGACTGAGAAAACGGTCTATCTCGCGTTGTATAATGAGTTGTTCGTCAATGGTCAAAGGGACATTGTTAATGGCAACCAAGTTGAAATTTTTGATCGTAATAGATTGTATGGAGCAGTGGGCTACATTATAAAAAAGGGACTAAAAGTGCAAACAGGTTTTATGCAACAAACAACAAATAGTTGGAGTAAAAATCAGATGCAGTTTAGTGTGCATCATAAGTTTTAGCGTTTTGCCTCGGTTCCCTTATAACCAAAATAGCGTTAAGGTAAGCTGAGCAATATCATATTCGTGAAGGAATATGTTATGGTCTTGTAATTCAATCAAGGCCTAAATTTACAGTGCCAAACGGGCCACATATTCCAGTATGGTTTCATTAAAAAAGGATGTACGAGGAACGTCAGGTTTTGAAGATAAGCCTTGACCAGTTAAAGACTGCAGTTTCTGAATTTGTCTTTTACTTTCAGGAAAGATACGATTATAACAGAATGATTTATGATTTGTGGACTGCAAAGGATGTACTGGGTCATGTACTATTCTGGCAAGAGAGTTTTGCAAGAAATATTAGTGATTTGGGCACTGGTAGAATTCCAAAACCACTAAAAGGGCGGCTGTTTGATGTCAATGTGATGAGCGTGTCTTCTAAACGAAATAACTCTATTCAAAACTTATTAAAACGACTTCAAGATGCCCAAAAGGTGATTGAACAGTAAATCTTCGATGATGGTATTGAACGCATTCCTTATAAAAAAGGGTCAAGAGATTATGCCAGACTTGAGCATGTTGAAGTCACATCACACCATATGAATAAACATTTAAAAGATTTAATTAAAAACTTGAATCATGGCACGACCAAAAAGTAAGTCAGAGTTACTTGACTTGGGTCAAACGAACCTTCAAAAGCTAATGGACTTCATCGATAACATGGATGAGCCACGTCAAGTGAAAGAATTTCAGATAGGAACCATGAATCGGAACATCGGTGACGTATTATTACATCTACACCATTGGCACCTGATAGTGATGGATTGGTATAAAGTCGGAATGTCCGGTGAGAAGCCACAAATGCCAGCCAAACGATACACGTGAAAAACGACACCTGAATTGAATAAATGGATTTGGGAAAAATATAAAGACAGCAGTCTTGAAATAGCAAAACAAAAATTCAACAAAAGCTATTTACAAGTTAGAGCCATAATTGAGCAGCGTTCAGACGCTGAACTTTTTCAAAAGAAAAGATATAAATGGACTGTCACTGCATCACTTGGTGCATATCTCATTTCTGCCACTTCGAGTCACTACGACTGGACTTTGAAGCTAATAAAAAAGGTTACTAAGTAAGATTTTAATTTTCAGCCGAAGCGTTAAAAATGACAAGAAAAAAAATGTTTAATTTTAGTTTCAAAAATATCAAGGGAGATATTTTTGGTGGGATTACTGCTGGTATCGTTGCGTTACCATTGGTGTTGGCCTTTGGTGTGAGTTCGTCTTGGGCCTAGCTCGGGGTTGTACGGGGCTATTTTTGTTAGTTTCTTTGCAGCACTTTTTGGCGGTACAAGTACTCAAATCTCTGGTCCTACTGCGCCAATGACGGCCGTAAGTATGGTGGTTATAGCAGAGTTTATTGCAGCCGCTGATGGCGATGTTGCTTGCGCATTGCCTGCAATCATGACCGTGTTTCTACTGGCGGGCTTAATGCAAATTGGACTCGGTGTTATCGGTTTAGGAAAATATATTAAATACATACCATATCCTGTGGTATCAGGGTTTATGACGGCCATTGGCGTAATCATCTTACTGACACAAATTTTGCCTTCAGTTGGTTACAATCCAAAGGAGGATTTGGAATCTACCAATCAATTTAAGCCACATGCTGAAGAAATAATATTAGATGACATTTTGCGGGATGAAATGGCAGAAGACATTCTTGTGCTTGAGGATTTTAAAGAAACGATTAAAAGAGCTGAACACGTTACACAAGAGCAGATACTGAAAGAATCTCAAACATTGGCTAGCATTGAGGCATCTGGTTTTATTGGAACACTCAAACTATTACCACGTGCTTTAAGAAACATCAAGTGGTTAGAATTACTATTAGCCCTTGGCACAATCATCATGATTTATGGGTTCATATTCATAACAACAAAAGTGCCCAGCACATTAGTCGCACTCTTTGTTATGTCTGGAGTTGCCATTGGTTTTGGCCTAGATTATAGGCCTATAGAAGAAATTCCAAGTGGGTTTCCTATGCCCAATTTTGGAATAATTACAGAATTCAAATTGAGTAGCCTTGTACCGTATTTTTTCACTGCATTCACCTTAGCACTTCTTGGTGCCATTGATTCGTTACTCACCTCAGTGGTTGCCGACAATATGACCAAAACGCAGCACAACCCAAATAAAGAATTAATCGGCCAAGGTATTGGCAATAGTATCGGTGCATTCTTTGGTGGAATTCCTGGAGCTGGTGCAACAATTAGAACGGTGGTTAATATAAAAGCCGATGGAAAGACACGGCTTTCAGGTATGTTCTCGGGTATATTGTTACTTATTATTCTATTGGCGCTTGGACCAATTGCTTCTAAAATTCCTGTGGCTGTTTTAGCCGGGATATTAATTACTGTTGGTATTGGTGTAATGGATTACAAAGGGCTAAAGGCGATCCCTTACATGCCACGTCCAGAGGTGTTAGTTATGCTCGTAGTACTTGTATTGTCGTATACATGGAATTTGGTATATGCGGTGGGGGTTGGTTTAGTGATCGCTTCATTAATGTTTATGAAGAAGATTGGAGATTTAACTGCTGAGTTTTCTGGCGTTAAATCACTAAAAGAAGTTGCATGGTCGGATGAGATAGATTTTCCTAAAAATCTAAAAGAAGAGGTGTTTATCAAACACATTGAAGGTCCCTTGTTTTTTGGCTCTACAAGTGATTTTAAAGTTTTATCTCAGCAAATACCGGATACAGCTTCAACCATCATAATTAGAATGGGGAGAGTACCTTATATGGACCAATCTGGCTTATACGCAATGGAAGATGTGCTGGTGGAATTGGTGAGAAAGGATGTCAAAGTGCTATTGGTGAATGTGTTAAAACAGCCAAGGTATATGCTTGAACGCATTGATGTTATTCCTGATCTGATTTCAAACGAGATGATATTCGATAGCTTTACGACTTGTTTGCATTGGGTAAAAGACAATGTCGAGGACGAGTATTAGTTATGAGAATTTTTTGTAGAGCATTCATTGCCCTATATGCAAAGTGCTTTCAAAGCACTTGAAAATATAAGGATTTTATCCTTACAGCGATTTGGATAGAGAACAGGTAGAGTAAATCAAGAGTCTCAGTGTTATTCAAACTCTTAAATGTACCGACTGGTCTGTTTGGGTTATATTCTTATCTTTGCTTAGTGAATGTGAAACACAATAGAAAACAAGTGCTTCAAATAGCAACGGGGTTATTCTGCGAGAAGGGCTATACGGCGCTCGGTGTAGATGAAATTCTTAAACAAACAGGTATGACCAAAGGCGCGTTTTACAATGCTTTTGGAAATAAGGAATCATTTGTATTAGAAGCACTTTCTCTTTATAGTGAAGAAAACGTAAATCGTTTGGTACGTAATCTTGAGCCAAAACCAGGTCAACCGGCTGTAGATCGCTTGGAGCAGTTCTATTTGGAAATGCTTGAAATACAAGACAAAATCAATCATAAAGGTTGTTTAGTGAATAGTATGATGACAGAATTAAGTGGTACTAACCCAAGCATTGCCAATGCGACTAATATGCATTTTAATGGCATATTAAAAAACATTGTACCAACTGTTCAACAAGCACAAAATGAAGGCAGTTTAACCAAAACTATATCAACAGAAGAAATGGCTGAGATACTTCACTCTTCATTTTACGGTATATTAAATCGATTAAAGAGTCATAGGAGCACAGAGGCGAGTATGAATTTATTTAGAATATTAATTAACGCATTTAAAAATTAATTATTTGGTATGAGTTTTAAAGAAAAATATGGGCCTTATGCCCTTGTAACTGGCGGTACATCAGGAATTGGCGAAGCCATGACTATTCAGTTGGCTGAAAAAGGTTTAAACATTGTACTCGTTGCACGTCGACAAAATCTGCTAGAAGAAAAAGCACAATCACTTAAATCAAAATACGGTGTTGAGGTGAAAACCATCCAAGCTGATCTCACCAAAAGTGAAGATATTCAAAAGGTTATAGAGGGCACAAACGACTTGGAAATAGGTCTACTTATTCCTTGCGCTGCGCTTGAAAACCATGGTTTAATAACAAAAGTGAGTCTAGCCGATGAGTTAGCTTTAATCCAACTAAATGTCACGACTGTATTTGCTTTAACGCACCATTTTTCAACAAAAATGGTAGAACGAAAAAGAGGTGGTATCTTATTGGTAGCAAGTTTGATAGGTCATATGCCCAATCCTTACTTTTCAAACTATGCAGCTTCCAAAGCTTATGTGCTAAACCTAGGTACATCCTTAAATGGTGAATTGAAAAAATACGGTATTGATGTAAGTGTGCTTTCTCCAGGCCCTACGAAAACACCAATGTTGACTGAATCTGATATGGATTTTTCTAAATTGCCAATGAGTATTCAAGAACCTGAATATGTTGCTAAAGTAGGACTTGACGCATTGGGTAATAAACCTGTTGTTATACCGGGTTTTAAAAACAATATGATGGTGAAAATGACGAATATGATGCCGTTGAAAGTAGCGATAAACATGGGTGCCAAAATGGTAGAAAAAGTAATTGATCCAAGCCTTTTATAAGAGATCAATCCTTTTAATTTCTTTTATTGATCGGAGCTGGGCTTTACAGTGGCCATTACTGCAAATATTATAAGAAATATGTTTCAGGAATATAAAACCATTACGTACAAGGGGAAAGTAGTATTCCATAAGATTACTACTAAGGCACCAACGCGAGACTTGAAACCATTTCAAGACAATGAAGCGTGTTTTATGTTTGTGAATAGAGGCGAATTTTCAATTCGAACGCCTGATCAATTGCTTGAATTCAATCAAGACGAAGGACTATTAGCAAAATGTTTTAATTTTTTTGTCGAGACAACGGAACAGCAGCGATCTAAACATGAATCCATGGAGTTCCTTGGCATATTTCTTTTTCCGGAACATGTAGAAAATCTTCTAGACCTCGACCTTTCAGCTTCGTCTCAACGTGTTGATTTTAACGTAAAACAATTACCAATTAACCAATTGTTTAAGTCATACAAAGACTCAGTAAATGTACTGGTAGACAACCCTGAACTGAGCGACCAGTTAATGATAGAAACGAAACTTAAGGAATTTGTCTTGCTCATTTCTAAGTCTCAGAATATGACACCTTTAGATTTTCTTTCGTCTATGTTTAATCTCAACCAGACACCATTTCGAAAAACGATTGAGCATAATCTTTATGGGGGTTTAGCACTAGTTCAATTCGCGCAACTATCGGGGATGAGCCTATCTACCTTTAAACGTAAGTTTAAAGAAGAGTTTAAAGAGTCGCCTAAAAAATATATCTCCAGAAAGCAATTGGAACTAGCAGTTAAGAAACTAAAAAGTAGCCGAGACCGAATTTCTAGCATCGCATATGATTGTGGTTATGAAACGATTTCGACATTCAATCGATCTTTTAAATTGGCTTATGGCGCTTCTCCTAGCGCATTTCGTTTGACCCAAAATGCATAGTTTTTGAACTTTTGTGTGTTTAATTCCCAGGTAAATTTTAGGACCTTTGATTAAACAAAAAACGTAAAGTTATGAGTGATAACAAAGCAACTCTAGTCATTACCGCTATGATAAATAAAGCGAACATGACAGAATTACCGTCTTACTTGGAACAAGTCCAACCAATCTTTGTCAAAAATGGTGCAAAACCAATAGGGCGGTACAAAAAAGTACTGGACATTGTTGGGGTTGATAATCCAGAAATCATTTCTATGACTGAATTCGACGATGCTGAAACTATTACTGCAATGGTGCAATCTGAGGATTTTACCGCACTGGCTGACCTAAGATCACGTGTTTTTAGTAAGTTGAATATGATAATTTGTACTTCTTAATAAACAAACGTGATGAAAAATACAATCATAAAAAGACATATAGCAATTAACGCTTCAAAAGAAAAAGTTTGGAATGCGTTAGCAGATTTCGGAAACGTTCAAAACCTTAGTCCCAATATAAAAAAGTCGTTTTTAACGTCGACTGATAAAGTGGGGCTGGGATCAACAAGACATTGTGATTTCTACTCATTCGGTGCTTCAGTGGACGAGAAAATCATAGCATGGGACGAAGGGAACTCAATGAAAATCGAACTGTTTAATCTTAAAAATCTGCCTATGGTCAGTCGTATGGGTGCTCTTTTTGAATTAGAAGAAAAGAATGGGCAAACCTTAATCAATGGAACTTTTGAATATCACATGAGCAACTCACTTGGTCAATTACTGAACAAGTTGAAAATGGAAAAAATGAACACGAAGTCATGGGAAGCTTTCTTGGCTGGGATAAAGCACAACTTAGAGACAGGAGAAAATGTCGACAAAGGCACTCCATTAGATCTTTCTGTTGTAACAGATTAGACTAGCTGTTTGATGTTTTTCTAGGGTGAGGCTTTCCGTTCTCAACATAGTATTTTAGTTCTTCCAATAACTCATCTCCTACTTTGCTTAATTTCATTTTGACAATAGGGGCAAGAATGTAACCCAGACCTTTCATTTCTGCTTTGAAATTTAGGACTAAACCAGTGCTATCGCCATTACTTGTTAAACCCCACTCAGCCTCAACCTGCTTGATTGTTGGAGGTGTACCTGAAATCGATTTATAGGCAATCACATGATTCTCAGGATCAAATCGAGTAAGTTCTTGTTGTGTAATTCCCTTCTAAGTTGTGGTACTTCGGATAGCGTAGTTTACCCCGGGAAGTTTTGGCGTTCCTGAAACTTCTGAGTGACTTATTATACTAGCCCATTTATCAATTTTATCAAATTGATTTCCCAGTACATCCCATACATCTGCAATGGGCTTGTCAATTGTTAACACCTTTACGATTTTCATAATATCTATTTGTAGCAATATTAAGGTTGTATTATCGGAAACGCTTGTTAATTTGGCTCATATTGTGGGCATTCTGGTTTATCCTCTTTAAATTTTAAGTAGACGTACGAGCAAATCTATACGTGATTTGTTAAATGGTTTTTCGATGGCGTTAACCATTATTACAATAAGAGTTAGGTCAATCTACTTTTGCCACCCAGTGTCGTGTGACAAAATCTAAGAAATAATTCAAAATGCTCAGTCTTAATTGTTGAGATATACGACAAAAACATGGAAGTAAACTTGCATTGACAATTTGCATTTGACTGTTGTATAGTCTTCATTTGTGTGCATCGAATGAAAACAGTTTTAGTCACAGGTAGTAACGGATTATTAGGTCAAAAGTTAACCGACTTATATCTAACCAAATTAGATGTTAATCTTATTGCAACTGCAAAAGGAAACAACAGACATCTTGTTCCAGAAGGGTATACCTATGCCGAAATGGATATTACAAATGAAACGGATGTTGAACGTGTAATTCAACGTTTTAAACCGGATGTGATTATTCATGGAGCAGCTATGACCAACGTAGATGCATGTGAGTTAGATCCCGAGGCATGTGAATTGCTAAATGTGAGAGCCACACAATACTTAGTCAATGCGGCCAACCATGTAAATGCACACCTAGTGTTTGTGTCAACCGATTTTATTTTCGATGGTACATCAGGTCCATACAAGGAGGACGCTATTCCGTCGCCGCTAAGTATTTACGGACACTCGAAGCTTAAAGCAGAGCAAATCGTTATAAATCAATCAGCGT
Organism: Bacteroidia bacterium; assembly: GCA_047620825.1. Classification (GTDB taxonomy): domain Bacteria; phylum Bacteroidota; class Bacteroidia; order NS11-12g; family UBA9320; genus UBA987. The sequence goes on from JBLHOC010000009.1 coordinate 15,169, forward strand.
CTTGGGCAATTGCTCGAACCGTGTTGGTGTATGGCTTGGTTGCAGATATGAGCAGAAGCAATATCGTACTCTGGGCACGCGAAAGTCTGGCAAATGGTAAATCTATCAACGTGGTCGACGATCAATATCGCTCACCAACTTTAGCGGAAGACCTGGCTTATGGATGTTATTTGATAGCAGACCAAACTGCAACAGGCGTTTTTAATATTTCCGGTAAAGACCAAATGAATATTTATGAATTGGTGCAACGTGTTGCGGACTATTTCGGTCTTAGAATGGAACATGTTTCTCGCATTGATAGTGAAAGCTTAAATCAACCGGCTAAGCGGCCACCGATTACAGGATTTGATTTATCTAAAAGTAAACGTGTACTAGGATATGCGCCTCATTCGTTTGATGAGGGTATAGAGATCATTTACAATCAGTTTTTAAGTGCACAAAATTCATGAGAAAGTTTTTAGTTCTTCTTGCCATTCTTGCTTCTTCAACAGCCATATTTGCTCAATACAGCAGGCCGTACCGCGTAGCTTATAACCCTGATAAAAAGTCGTATTTAGTAACGAATAGAGGAGATGGGAAAATACTAGAACTAGATTCAAATTATAAACTAAAAACCGTTGTTACAGGTTTAGTTGACCCAAAAGACTTATTTGTTGGCACAGTAGGTGGAAACAAAGGGTTGCTATTAATCGATAACAATAAAATTGTTGTTTACGATGCAACGGGGTATAACAAGATTATCACATATAATATTTCTACCCTGAGTTGGTCTGAGATTGAGGACATAGAAATGGACCCAAGAGATCCAACATATTTCTATTTGTCGGATGTTGGAGCTGGTAGAATTATAAAAGGTAAAGTTGGACCACCGCCTTTCTATACACCGTCATACTCCGTGCTGGTTTCTTCTGGGTTGAATAGACCCAGAGGGTTGATGTTTAATAGTAAAGACGAATTACTGGTCGTAACGGATGATTCAAACGCTAAGGTGATTAAAATTGACACTTTGTCGGGAAAGCTTACAACTGTATTCACCCCAGGCGTTGATAGCCTTAACAGTATCGCTCAAGATAAAGAGGGTAATTATTTCATTACCAACTGGGATGATAGCTATTTGTATCGCTGCGATAAAAACTTTAAAAACTTAAAGAAGCTTACATCTTATAATAAACCTGCTGGTATGGCCATCAATGTTAAAGATGATTTACTCATCCTATTGTGCCACTATTGTAACAAAATGGAGTTTCATAAACTCCACTATACTGAACCAAGTCCAGGAGCGGGGACTTGTGTCGGAGATTCGTTTAATGTTGAAGTTTCAATTACTGCGGAAGGAGTTGGTTCCTATAATGCGTCAAATAAGTTTCAGGTGGAACTGTCAGATGAGTCAGGAGGGTTTAAAAAACCAACGATACTTGGTGGTGTGAATTCAGCCGTCAAACCGAAATCAATCAAATGTTATTTGCCTAAAGGGAGTTATGGCTCAAATCATAAAATCCGAATTAAGTCAACGAGTCCTGTATTTTATTCTACGGCCCAAGATATAACCATTTTTGATACACCAGACTTAAGTGCCGTTGTTGGCAAATGGACGCTGTGTAAAGGATCAACAGTCGCGTTAGGAAAAAAGGGAGAAAGTGACGAATCGTATCAGTGGAAAAATGCAAATTCTTTGTCAGATTCTACGATTGCCAATCCGTCGTTTACCGCAAACGACACAGGAAGTTATGCTTGGACTTTAAAAGCAACAAACACGACATACCAATGTAAGGATGAAATAGAAGTTTTTGTGGATGTGAATCCAGATATACAACTGGCGGATTTAAAGCGAAAGGTTGCATTATGTCTAGGCGATTCAATAGATATTGGTGTAACAAACTCTCCGTATAGCTTTGAGTGGTCACCTACAATGGGGCTTAACCGAACTGATTTGCAAAACCCATTGTTCAATGGTTCAACGGATCAAACCTATCAGGTAAAAGTAGAGGACAAATCCACTGGATGTAAAGGCCAGGACTCTGTATCTGTTCAAGTGAATAAACTACCTATAGTAACAGTTGCCTCTCAGTGGAATACCCTTTGCGCACGCGAAAAAATAAAACTACAAGCTGATGGTGATGCTAGTTATACATATCGATGGGCACCAATTGAAGGCCTTTCTGATACATTAAATGCATCAACAGAGTTCAGCAGGAACATACCGGGTAAGTATATTTATGTGATTACTGTTCAAGATACGAATTCTTGTGTCGTACAGACAAGCATGGAAGTGCAGAACAATGCATTGCCCCAGGGTCGACTCATCGGCATTAGTGGGACAACACATAAATTTGGAAACAATAAAGTGAGCTTCGAAGGGAGCATAGATGGAAGTGCTTTTTGTGTACTTCACTTGATAACATCAGATGGCAACAGCCAACGGGTAGACACCTTTTATAGTCTTCCTGTGGTGAATTTCCAGATGAGTCAAGCATTCGCCGATACACTATACACAGATGGATATCTTGAATTTGTTTCAGATTCTGGCTGTTTAAATTATAGCGACACTATGTCTTTATTTTGGGCAAATGTGAAAAAGGTTTTTGTCAGTGAAATCCGGGTGTATCCAAATCCAACCTATCAAAGCCTACATATCGAAACTGGTAGTTTATTCTTGAAGTCTATTTCTGTAACTAATGTCAACGGCATTGTTGTCACAGAACTATTAAATCTGAATGGAAAGACTTCCATATTAGTGGATGTAAACAGCTACAAGGCAGGAGTTTATATCATTTACGTTACCGATGAGTTTGGATTAACGTACCAGAAAAAATTTGTAAAACTGGATTAAAGTCTAGTTGAACGGATCAATAAAAGATTAAATACAAAACACTTATCGTCATCATAAGCTTGTAGAGTTGGTGTGCCCAAAACAACTGTTTTTTTCGATTACTCGTAATTAAAATTCCCCATCCCAACACAATGAATAGACTCATAATCATGGTGTACGTCAATACATAATTTCCTGTTGAGGCGTGGTAAAAACTAAGTAGAATGCCAACCATAATAACAGAGACGGTTCCAAATATATTTTTACTCACTTTTTTGCCCCAATGCGTCGAAATAGAGCTGTTACCTACAGCAACGTCACCATCAATGTTTTTTAAGTTTTTAATGATTTCTCGGTTCAGTAACATGCACATATACAAAGCACCATACAAGATCATTATGGTGTTGACGTATTGATAATACAATACGATACTAAAAACGGAGAGTACGGATAGGATAGATGCGGTTACTTCTCGAATAACAGGTAGTTTTTGCAACTTGTGAGAGTAAAACCATAAACCAAAAGTGAATACGCCAAAGAAAACAAATACCCGCCATGAGGCCATCAAAGCGAAAATCAAACCAACACCGTTTAAAACAAAATAAGTATTGAGACAGAATGATTTACTGACAATCCTATCGAACAATGTTTTATGTGGACGGTTGATGAGATCTTTCTCTAAATCGTAAAAACTATTTATAATAAATCCCGCTGCTATAATCAAAGAAGAGGCTGCGACAATAAAGTGTAACTCAAGGTCTCTCAGTACTTCCCAGTGCCCTTTGTTTGGTGTGAATATGTATATTGCTGCGATGTATTGGGTTAAAGCGGTGAACAACACGTTAGGCCATCTAATGATGGACAGGAGTCCTAAAACTTTAACAAAAAAATAGCGTTTTTTACGGCTGAGTATCGCCAACGTTAGAAAGTAAATACAATTTCAAGTGGATAATCCTTCAGTCGCTTTTTGGCCTCACTTAAATCCTGAGTAAATCCTAAAAAGTAACCACCACCACCACTACCACAAAGCTTGAGGTAATAAGCGTTAGAATCAATGCCTTCTTTCCATAATTTGTGAAATACACTTGGAATCATTGGCGTGAAGTTTTTGAGTAACAAACTCGACAAGGCTTTGAGATTAGAAAACAAGGGTGCAATATCACGTTTGAGAAAAGCTTGAATACACGCGTCGTTGTATTTCTTGAACTCTTCCTTAAGCATATTGCGGAAACCTTCTTGTTTCATCTTTTCCATAAAGATGTTAACCATAGGTTCCGTTTTACCAGGTTGTCCACTGTTTATTAGAAATATAGCACCTTTTCCGTTTGAGTCGGCAGTAGGCAAACCTACTGTCCCCATTTGTTCTTTTGACTTAATAAGAACAGGAAGGTTTAAATAACAGATTAACGGATCCAAACCTGAACTCTTGCCATGGAAATAACTCTCCATTTGGCCAAATATGGTTTTTAGATTTGATATCTGCTTGCTGCTTGGTTTCTTATCAAAATCAATCTTGTCGTGCGCGTATCGGTTGTAAATCGCTGCAACCAATGCACCAGAACTACCAACGCCAAAACCTTGTGGTATGCTTGAGTCAAAGCTCATGCCTTCTGAAAGGTCAGTATTAAATTTGTCTGCATCAAACGAAAATAGTAATTCGCCAGAATGGTCAAGACCCAAAAGGTATCGCCCAAATTCTTGAAGATGTTGATTCGAAATGAGTGCGTCTCCTTTTAATTCCTGATTAAACTTAAGACTACCCTTATATGAATTATAAGGAATGGAAAGGCCCATAGAATCTTGGATGATTCCATACTCTCCAAACAGGAGGATCTTGGCGTAAAAAAGGGATTCTTTTAACATTCCATTTGAGTTGGACCACTGCCAACCGTATCGCAAATATAAGTACCATTTGCACAAAGTTCCTTCAGCTCTCTGTCAATCAATTGCTGTGCTTTGTCGATATCCTTTTCTGGATACAACATATGTACATTGGCACCTGCGTCTAAAGTAAAAGCAATGTGGCAATCATTTTGTTTTCTAAAAGCTCTTATTTTTTGAATAATTGCTAATGTGTTCGGAAGCATTAGTATAAACGATGGGTCAGATGTCATCATTAAACCGTGAAGCATAAGTGCTTCTGATTCAATCAGTTCTACAAAAGAATCGAGGTCGCCCTCCATTAATATGGTTTTGAGTTTAGACATATTTTGTGTTGCCTGCTCAAATCGTTTTGGACCAAAGGGGTGATCGTTTAATAGGGTGTGACCAACACTGCTTGAAACCGATTTCTTACCTTCATGCACAATCAATATAGTGTCTTGATAACTGTGGAAAACGGAATGAACATCTTTGAACGGAACGGCATATAAATCACTGCTTTCGGGGAAAGCTGTGTGTTGACCCCATTCTACCAAGCCGCCATAAATAGATCTACTTGCGCTACCGCTACCAATTCGAGCCAAATTGCTGGCTTCTTGTAAAAAAGGTTTGTCAAGGATTTTTTTCGATTCAAGTAAACTGCAAACGCAAAGCGAAAGCGCACTCATACCACTTGCCGAACTAGCGATTCCACTACTGTGCGGAAAAGTGTTGGTGGTGTGCACTTCAAACGAATAGTTGCTTAAAGCAGGGTATTGCAATTTTACCTGATCAAAGAATTGAACCACTTTGGGTTTAAAGGCTTCGTTTTCTTGTCCGTCTAAAAATACGCTGATTGTTGTGTGATCCGATTTAGTCCACCGTAACTCTGTGTTGGTGTGACAGGCTGACAACGTAAAACTAATACTGGCGTTTGCAGGAATTTGAAATCCCTTTTTACCCCAATACTTTACGAGCGCAATATTGCTCGGGCTTTGCCATTTTACTTTGCCTTCCATACCAAGTGCGAAGATAATAAAGCTAATTAGTGCTTCAAGAATTTAATATCATTTCTTGCCAACTCATAATCGTCTGATAGCCTTTGTCTTGGAAATATTTGTGTTGCTTATTTTGTCCAACAACCAATACAAAATCACCACCCCAAGCACCTAAAGATTTGATGACATTGGAGTAATCAGAAAACAGCGCTTGTTTAACGGTGGGTCGATTCAATAAACCCGACATCAATGACTCATGTTGCTCAATCAATTCGCTAAATTCATTAACGTTGTTGCAGTTTATAAAGCTGTCAGTCAGCATGTTAAAGGAGTTAATTGTGTTACTATCTATTTGACTCACATCAAAATTGATGATTTCCTTTTCTGTATTTTGTTTTGTACCCAAATACACGAAAAACAACTGGTCTTTAAAGTCTGGATTAAATGTCGTTGGTTGCCAACTCGGTTCTCCAGCTTGAATTTGATACAGTATACTTTCGTTTTCTAAACCTGTGGCAACGTCATATCCACTTCCTTTAAAAGCGGCGTGAAGCAGGTTGATTGGATTTGCTTTCGACCATTTGGACAGGTTTGCAACTAGACTAGAACTTGATCCCAAACCCCAGTCACGATCGAATTCCAATGTTGTTTCAATACGATAACCTTTAGACTTTAAGTTAATCGTACAATTGTTTTTGATGAAGTTTAACAGTTGTATCAAACGGAATTCTACAGCAGAGTCAACTGATTTAATCACGTCGAAGTTTGGATATATAAATTCGTTTTCGAACCAAATATCTCCATAACAGTCTATTGATTTCCAATGAATTGACTGCTCGTCCTGGAGTGAAACCACCATGTGCTGTCCAAATTGGGTTGGCAGCGACAATGCCTTTGCTCCACTCAAAACAACATACTCTGAGGTAAGTAAAAGCTTTCCAGAAGAATAAAACTCCATGAGGCAAATTTAGATGACTTCAATTATTAATTTTGGAGTCTAAACAAATTAAGATGGATAATTTAGGAATAGGAACAAGAATCAAACATGGAACATACGGTCAAGGCATTATCTGTCGGATTGGGGTCGAATATATCTCTATAAGTTTTTTTGAAGGCGGATTGCGTGAGATAGAACGTTCCGACGACACGATTGAGGTGGTGGAAGCCATTAACGTCGGGAATAATATGATCAGCTTTGATGAGGTTGAAGACATGTTATATAAGATTTTAACGAAGCACTCTGATTCTGCTGAGATTGTTGAAATTTCAGATAAATTTAAAGGTGGATTATTGGTATTAGAACCTAAGGATGAAAATCTACAGGTGAAGGAAATTCCAATCGACACATTTTTCCATAAGATTATTATGGTGCGAGACCGACTTAGAGTTTTAGAGCAAAATATTAATTCGCACGATGCTTTATCAGATGCGGACAAAATAAGTCTTCAGCAATATGTTACGCGAGCCTACGGTTCGTTAACAACATTTAATGTGTTGTTTAAAAACAAAGAACATCAGTTCAAAGGGGCCGGTAAGTAATCTATATACTTGGCTTCTTCCACAACCTCCATTATGCGAGGATTTGCTTTAGAAAATCGGATCATAATCCAATTTTGTGTTTGGTCCATGATGGTTTTATCCGAAATGTTAAGTTGCTTGATAATGCTTTGGTCGCTGCCTTTGGGTGTAAACTCGATTTCAACCTTTTCGCCCAGATACAACCACCTAAAGTTGACCATAGCAATTTCTCCATAATGACTTAAGTGGTACGATTTGCGGTATGCATTTACAGCGGGTAAGGTTATCAAACCGATTAAGAGAAATATGAACCAAGTTCTTGTGCTCGATTTTGTATAGCGGTATTTCCGTTTGCCAGAGTAGGTGTAAAATCGTTGAAGTTTATATAGGTTGGAGTACATACCCATGGTAGCAATCAGGAAAAGAAGTATACCCAATGCAGCAAACAAATGATCCGGTGAGTTGTGATTTACAAACCAATGGCTATACACTTGTTGCCATCCCCAAAAAGCTAATACTATCCATCCTAAGATGCGATATTCATATCTTAATTGATGGTGTTGCTTTTGGTAAAATAACATGTCAACCCTTAGCTTAAAGCGTTTGGCTCGTTCTTTTCGTTCTAGATATTCTTTTCTTGATTTCGGTCTCTTTGGATCGCGGGGATCTCTTTTAGGTTCAGGAGCGTAAGAATGTTGGGCTGCTGTTTTCCGCTTTTTGTGTGGTTGTAGGTAATAAGAAAGCTTTAAATCATGATAATGCTTTGTGTCATCATCACTCAACGTGTCATATGCTTTTGAAACAATCTTAAACGTCTCACCATCTGAATGTTTAGCGACATCAGGGTGATGTAATTTCGCCAATCTAATATACGCTTTGCGAATAGTTGTCTCGTCTGCGAAATTATCGACTTCTAAGATTTTATAACAATTGATCACCGTGTGGACTGGTTTTTGATAATTTTTAGTTGGATACTTGCCAAAACAAGTACTTTTTTCTCATTTCTGCATAAGTTTGGTTGGATTGATATCCAAATTGGTCGTAGAAAAAGAAAAATTGGAGTGTTATCATATTATCACGTAAACTAGAACGTTAAATTATACATGCTATTGCAGTTGGCTATTAGAAGAGTGGGGGTAATTGGGTTGATTATATTGGCTCAAAGTGCATTTGGTCAACAAATGACACCAGGCATTTATAATTTCGGAAAAGTTAAACTTTGGAACAACCCTAAGGCTGAACTCACCTTTACGAATAACAGCAACAAACGGGTCATGTTCTTACCAATTTCATATCAACAGAACCTATATGTCAACTTACCTCAGGGTTATATTGAACCAGGTCAGTCGGTCAAAATTGAGGCGATATACTACACTGAATCGAGTGGTAATTTTTCAATTAAACAACCCCTGTATTTAAGTGGTTGGGGTGAACCCATTTATTTGGGTTTAAAAGGTAAAATTCTAACGTTTCACCCTGATGCACACATTGCTTGTCCGAATATGGGGCAAGAACAAAAAAAGCAAGCCACGTCACAAATCGCTCAGATCATTGTGAAAGACAAATCGTCGGGAGAGATATTAAATGGGGTAGATGTTCTGCTGGTCGGACCGGATAAAAATTTCTTTGTTGAACGAACGACTAAAAAAAGCATACCATTAAAAAAGATTGGAATAGGACTATATCAAATTGATGTGAGCAAACCGGGGTATATTACAAATAAGGAATTAATTTATATCAATAAAAACACCCAAGTTATTGTTATAGAACTTGAAAGAAGCCCATATGATTTTGATGTCATAGAAACCATACCTGAAACGAAGGAAGACGACGTCGTCGTAGAAATAGAGAAGCCGAAGGAATCTGACCAAGACGCCATTGAGCGATTTCGAAAAATAATGGATGAAAGGTTTAAAGGCAAAACCATTATCGAGAAAGATGTCATGGTCCTTAAAGAATCTAGAGATTCAAGTCAAGAAGTTAAAGACTCCATACAAGAAGTTGTAAATAAGCCATCACCTGATACAACTGGTCAAGTGGTTGAAGAAACGCCTAAAGAAGACTTCTCCAATACCGGAGAGTTAAATCCCGAAAAATACGCTTCAAACAATGTTGTATTTTTAATTGATGAGTCATCCAGTATGATGATTAACAACAAAATGGATTTTCTAAAAATATCCATGAAAAAGGCCGTGTCTGTACTTCGGGAAGAAGACCGGGTAACCATTATTGTTTACTCCAAACATGCAGAAGTACGCCTTGTTTCAACACCTGGGGATAGAAAGGATATCATTAATGCAGTAATTGATTCATTGACGCCGGGAGGAAGGTCGTATGGAGCAGAAGGTTTAGCAATGTCTTATCGATTTGCCAAACAAAACTTCATTCCAAGTGGGAACAACCAATTAATTTTGGCTACCGATGGCTTGTTTAACTCACCAGATTATACAGAACGAGATATGTGTTCTATGGCTCAAACGCACGCTGCCATTGGCATAAAAACGACAGTTGTTGGATTTGGAAAAGACAAAGAAGCGATTGCCTTCATGCTCAAATTGTCGGATAACGGAAAAGGCCGTTTTATTACAATAAAGACGCAGAGTGAAGCTCAGAAAGCATTAATCAGTGAGATTATGCAAAATGCGTTACGATAACTTATTGTAAAGTTACTGTAGGATTATCCTCATCCCTTTTTTAGTCATTTCAACGGTTTACTTTTGTATTCTGTTATAAAAAAATATGAAAAGATTAGTTACCCTATTTTTCACGTTGGCTTTTTTATTAATATCCTTTAAATCATTCACTTATAGAAGTGGAGGTGTTCAAGGATACACCAATGCACCGTCTGAAAACAACTGTACAAGTTGTCACACTGGTATTGCATTAAACAAAGGAAGTGGCTCTACTTCAGACATGACACTAACAAATGTTGGAGGGGCAACCGGTTATGAACCCGATTCAACCTACACTTTGAAGCTAAAGTACAAACAGTCATCAATAACAAGATTTGGTTTCAGTATAACGGCATTAGACACCAGTAAAAATGAACCTGCAGGAAGTTTTACGATTACGAGCAGTCGAACGCAAAAAAGAACCAAAACGTATTCGGGTAAGACACGTCAATACGTGGAACATACCAATGCAGGAACGGTTACTACAAGTACCAATACGGCTGAATGGGAATTTAAGTGGACTGCACCTTCTTCGAAAAAAGGAACAATCAAATTTTACGCAACCGTAAACGCTACCAATGCAAGTGGTACAAACGCAGGTGACCAAATTTATGCGAAAGTGTTTGATATGAAAATGGCTGGCTTTTCTGTGGCTTCAGCTGGTGCGAAAGATACAATGGTATGTGCGGGTGAAACCGTATCTCTTTTAGGTAGTGGAACCAATACACCAACTGCATATTCATGGGTATTCCCAGACGGTACACCTTCTGTTTCTACAAAGCAAAATCCAACAACGTCATACTCAGGATTTGGTAAAAAATATGCCATCCTAAAAGTGCAAAACGCAGTAGGTTGGAGTGATGCGGATACGCAAGTCATTAATGTGATTCAATCTCCAACTGCCTATATTCCTGGTTCAGCTAAATACACCATTTGCCCAGGAGATTCAGTAAAGTTAATCGCTAACTTCAAAAGTGGTTCTACGTACAATTGGTCGACTGGTTATACAGGAGGAAACATTATTTATGCAAAAGCGGCTGGAGATTATTATGTGACTGTAAAGGCTGGTGATTGCTCCAGAGTAAGTAATATAATTACCATAAACCATTATAAGGTACCAGTACCAACGATTACCACATCAAACAACTCGGATTCAGTTTGTGAATCAACACCAATAACGTTGACAGCAAAGACAGGCTATGATAGCTTGATATGGTATAGCAATCTTGTGCAAATTGGTAAATCAACAAGCAATACATTTCTGGTCAATGTGGATTCTGGTGCAAGCTACACTGTTAGGGGGTGGTCAACAGATGGATGTTTGAGTGTCTTCTCGGATTCAATTGAGTATGAAGTAATTCCTAAAGATGAAGGGCTTAAAGTAGAATGCACGAATCGTGAACCATTTAGTGTTACGTATGATTGGACTGGAATATTTAGTCACAACGGCGTACAAGTTAGTATAGACAAAGGGAAATCATGGGTTACACCATCAAGTGGATCTATGGGGAACATTCATAAAATGGTAGGTTTAGATCCTGAAGAAGATTATGAAGTATGGACACGTGCTATTACTCAATCACCGTGTTTTTATAGCAATATAACTAAGCAGGTTTGTAGAACGGGTAAGTGCAGTCCACTTGAGGTCACAATCACTGTTGATTCAAATATTTGTAAAGGGGATGATGTTGACATAGAAATAAATGGATTGGCAAATGAAAAGTACGCTTTAGCTTTCGAAGGCGGAGGGTCATTTACAGATACCATATTTAAGTTTTCGCCACAAACGGAAGGTGATTATACCATTTTTGTGACCGACAGCAATTTCATAGGTTGTCCACCGAAAAAGTTAACATTCCCAATTCATATCGATAATATTTCTGATTTAAGCTTTAAAACTGATAAAGTGAGCAACACCTATTGTACTGGTGATACCATTAAGTTTACGGCTTCAAGTGGAAACGATACCTATAAGTTTTTTGTCAACGACAAGTTGAGAGCAACATTGTCGGACAGCTTTTATTATGAGGACAAATTCAATGATGGAGATTCTGCCTATGTGGAAGTGACAAAACGAGCTTGTAAAGGATCTTCCGAAAAAATATTCTTGTCTGTAATACCAACACCTATTGCTACTTTTACGTTTACCAACGCTGGTAGTGACTATAGCTTTAAACCAGACAATACAAACTACAAATCATATTTCTGGGAGTTTGGCGATGGGTTTACGAGTGTTTTGATGGAACCAGACCATAATTATAAAACAAGTTCAAATTCAACGGTTGACGCACAGTTGGAGGTTACAGACAATAACGATTGCGAAGCTGTGGCAGTAAAGAAAGTTGACGTTCCAGACTTTAGCAGTGTTGAAGCTATAGCTAAAGCAGGTCTTAAAATGTATCCTAGCCCAGTGCAAAACACCTTGTTTGTTGAATGGACGAATAAGTCGGAAGCATTAACCCGTGTAAATATCTATACAGTTGATGGACATAATGTTGCAATGTTTACAAATTATCATAGTGCGTTTTCGCTGGATTTGTCGAATATTGCAGCTGGTTTATATATAATTGAAATTCAAAGCGACGAAATAGTGCTTCGTCAACGTTTGATAAAGAATTAATCAAAGGTGAAATATTATCGACCCGAGGATGGAAGCATTCTCGGGTTATTTTTTGCTTATTTTTTTGCTTTGTTTAGCATGTCCTGAGACAACTCACGACCCAAGTACTTGTCGATCCACCCATGGATTACGTACAGCAATGGCGTTAGTATAACAGCTATCGTAAATTTATAAATGTAATTCACGATGCCAATACCAATCACAAGCTTTAACGACATAACGCCACTGAGGTAAAAGGCGATAAATAATACGACAAACGAATCAATCAATTGAGAGACCAACGTCGAACCTGTTGCTCTAAGCCAAAGCTTCTTTTCTCCGGTAATGCGTTTTATCCATTGAAACACAGTTACATCTGCAATTTGACCTATGAGGAAAGCGACGATTGATCCAGCAATGATCCAAAGACCTTGCCCGAATACATACCGAAAGGCATTGTTCATATCTGGGATCCCGTTTTTTGCCTGACTAGTGATAAAGAAGTCCGCAGGTTTTAATCCGATGGAAAAGTAAATCATTAGAAAAGCATATGAAATCAGAATAACGACGAAGTAACTCAAGAACCGCACACCTTTTTTGCCAAAGTATTCATTAATAATATCAGTCAGAATAAATACGACTGGCCATAGCAACACACCAGCAGTTAAGTTAAACGGAAGGTGATTGCCGTAAATGGTTAATCCAACTGGGTCGAACCCCAAACTCTTTTCTAATGAAAAAATCTTCCCACCAATCAGTTCAGCTAATAGGGCATTGGCGATAAATATGCCACCTAAAATGATAAATAATCGACTCTTTTTCGATTCCATTTTTCAAACCTACAAAATTGACGCTTACAAAAGTCGATTCAGGACCTTAACTGGCTTGTACGTATTACTATACAATTGCTATTATGAAGGTATAAGCTACTAATGCTCAATGGGTGTAAGCGACCTAATTTTGTAAATTATGAGAAAACTGTTTGTACTCTTGTTTTTAATCCCATTGGTTTCTTCAGCTCAAACCGCGGATGAATGGATGACTTTTGCCAATAAAAAAATGCAAGAGGGGAACACCCTTGGTGCAATAAAGGACTATACAGCTGCTTTAGATATTAACGCAACAATCGTTGACGCGTATTACGGCAGAGGTAGTGTTTACGCCGAACTTCTAACCTATGATCTGGCTTTAAAAGATTTCAATAAAGCCATTGAGTTAGATTCGAATATGGCCATCGCGTATTTCAATCGTGGCGTTGTTTACAATGCCAAAGGGTACTTTTCACTTGCCTTAAAAGATTTTAATTTATACGTCAACATGCGACCACTTGACCCACAAGGGTATCTAGCTCGAGCGGAATATTATAAACGCCAAGGTTTTGAAGCGTTAGCGAATAACGATTATCAAAAGGTGTCGAAGTTGACACCAATAGATGCCGATGGTTTTGTAAGCAGAAGTGAGGTGAAGTTGATTTTAGGAGATACGGCTGGTGCCATAGACGACATTTCAAAATGCATAGAGAAAAAGCCAGAGTATACACAAGCCTATTTATTTAGAGCTCAATTATATACCAACACAGGTCAAACAACACAAGCCATAGATGATCTAGATCTTGTAATCTTAAACGACCCAAGGAATCTAGACGCTTTGGTTACGCGCGCTATTTTGTACAACAATAGTGGTGTGATAAAAGCAGCAAATGAAGACTTTAGAAGAGCGTTGGACATTGATTCTAAATTACCAGAAATCTGGTTTGAGCTTGGATACAACCTGCTCGAATTAAAATCGTATGATGAGGCTATTGTGGCGTTTCAGAATTGTTTAATGACGGGTGTCTCAGACACTGAATTGGCCTATTACAATAAGGGCGTTGCAGAATTTAACAGTAAGCGAAGAGACGAAGCCTGTAAAAGTATGAGTCGTGCGGGCGACATGGGTGTCGACCATCAAATCAAATATTGTAACTAAGTCTTTTTGATTTTAAAAATGGCGGATTTAGACAAACCCCATTTTTGTAGTCTATAGCTAATACTTACACGTATTACACCTAAACCGTAGGTAACACTTCTTTTGAAGTTGATGCTGGAAGCATCTTCGAAATATTTGGTAGGACATGTAACCTCCCCAATTTCATACCCAGCAAAACAAATTTGAGCCGACATCTCATTGTCGAACACGAAGTCATCTGAGTTTGCTTCAATATCGATACGATCAAAAATTTCAGTAGAAAATGCTCTGTAACCTGTGTGATACTCACTGAGTTTTTGACCCATTAGAATGTTTTGAGTCAAGGTTAAAATTCTGTTGGCGATGTACTTGTAAATAGGCATTCCGCCTTTTAAAGCACCATTCCCCAATATTCTTGAGGCATATACTACAGGGTAAACGCCATTGGCAATGATACTCGCCATGGCACGTATAAGTTTCGGGGTATACTGGTAGTCGGGGTGTAGCATAACCACGATGTCAGCGTTTAGCTCCATGGCCTTAGCGTAACACGATTTCTGGTTGCCACCATAACCACGATTCTCTTCATGTTTTACGATGTGTTTAATGCCTAGCGCCTTACCCGTTTCTATGGTGTTGTCTCTACTTGCATCATCCACCAAAACCACCTCGTCAACAATGTCGAAAGGGATTTCGTTGTAGGTCATTTCGAGCGTTTTTGCTGCGTTATACGCAGGTAAAACAACGACTATTTTTTTATTAGATATCAAATCTTAAGCGTAAATAACAAAGTAAGTGGCGGCACCACATAAATAACCAATTACAGCCAACCAACTAATCTTTTTAAGGTACCAAATGAAATCGATCTTCTCAAGTCCCATAGCGGCCACACCAGCTGCTGATCCAATAATTAGTGAACTCCCACCAACACCCGCACAATAGGCTAGAAACTCCCAGAATTTACCACCTGCTTCAAATACACCAGTGGGTTGTATCTCGTACATGCCTTGTGCAGCAGCCACTAAAGGTACGTTATCGACAATAGCTGAAAGAAATCCAATAACCACGTTAATCGCATAGATGTTGCCAATTTTGTCATTAAGACTTGAGGCAAGTGTGTTTAAGTGTCCGAATTCTTGTAATGCAGAAACGGCAAGTAAGATTCCAAGGAAGAATAAAACACTCGCTACGTCTATTTTTTGTAGGACCCCGATAACTGAAAGTTCGTGCTTGTCTTCTTTGTTTTTTGCCCGATGAATAATCTCGGTAACCGCCCATAAAATCCCCAAACTGAGCATCATGCCCATAAATGGAGGTAAATGCGTTACTGTTTTAAATATGGGAACAAATAGCAACCCTCCGAGACCTAAACAAAAGACTAGAATACGTTCTCTTTGCGTTGTTGGCTCAATGTAATGCTCGATGCCTTCTGACTTCATAGGGCGCTCTAATTTCTGTCCTTTAAGTCTTAAACTCAATATTGTAAGCGGTACGATCATGGCCACTAAACTTGGAATAATTAAATCAATAACCATTTTACCTACATGAGGTAATTGGCCTTTAATCCACAACATGGTTGTTGTTACGTCACCGATTGGAGACCATGCACCACCGGCATTTGCGGCTACCACGACCATACCAACGAAAAGCCACCTCATCTGTTTGTCTTTTATCAACTTCCGCAGCAGTGATACCATCACGATTGTAGTTGTCAAGTTGTCAAGTATTGCAGATAAAAAGAAAGTTAAAATGCAGATTATCCATAAGAGTTTGCCTGCATTGGTGGTTTTAATTCGATTTGTAATGACAGCAAAACCTTCATGTGCATCAACCAATTCTACAATGGTCATGGCACCCATTAAAAAGAATAAGATACTGCCTATGTCAAATAAATGGTGAACGAGACCAGCCCTATAACTAATGCCTTCAACACCATGCTCTATCACATGCTGAATGTCATGGCCATTACCATCTATCGTAAACACATATATAGCCCAACAGACCATGCCAGTTATCAAAGCGGAAGCCGCCTTGTCTATCTTGATATTATGTTCTAACGCGATGGCCAGGTATCCAACCACAAAAACCACGATGATAAGTATTGACATGTAGAAAAATTTTCGGCAAAAATAACCTAATCTTAAATACTTTTATAAGATGGAATTGCGTCAAGGTAGTCGTACGTTTTTTCGCTAGAATGAATGCGACAGCAAATTTGTTTTGCGCCATTCGTTATCAGCAAATAGGGCACGTCAAGCACAAAATTATAGGTGCAAATCTGATTCAGCGTGGATTGGTCGATAGCGATGTGAGGCGCTTTACATTCAATTAAAAAAGTTGGTTTAGCGTTTTTGTATATTAGGATATCAAAACGTTTATTTCGATTCAGATATTTAATTTGTTTTTCAACAGCGATGTTGATGATTGGGTAGTCTAAAACAGTCGTTAAATGATGGATTGTCCATTGCCGTACCTCTTCTTCAGGAGTCGTTAGCAAATAGCGTTTGCGAATCGGGTCGAAGAAATACAGTTTGTTTTTTTCAACACGTGTTTTAATACCAATATTTTCCCAGTTAAATTGCACCACTTATTGATCTTTAAATCAACCAGTGGCAAGTATAGCAGATTTTCAAAAACTTATTACAGAAATAAAAAGTCGTTCGTTTCGACCTGTGTACTTTTTAGAAGGGGAGGAGCCCTATTTCATTGATAAGATTGCAAAACGTTTAGAGGAAACGGTTTTGACGGATGCCGAGAAAGCATTCAATTATCAAGTCATGTACGGTCGTGATAGCCATGTAGACGATATTTTGACTGCGGCCAAACGATTTCCAAT
>JBLHOC010000010.1:0-32275 GCA_047620825.1 Bacteroidia bacterium
AATTTGACAATTTTCACGCTACCATCCGCCGCAGTTAACTGGGCAAAATAGTAACCTGTAGGTAGTGTAGTGATATCAAGATTCTTGTTAGATGTTAAGTCAATAGATAGAACTTCCATTCCACCTGTTGTGAATACCTTAACACTCGTTAAATTTATGTCTGCTGAAAAGACAACTTGGCTTGTTGCAGGAACTGGGTACGCAACTGCTGACCAATCCGTAGCTGGGACTTTCATGTCTTGAATATCTAATGTTTGAGCACTAGATGAAGATTGCGTTTGGCCAACACCTGGAATTATTGCTGTTGTTCTTTTTCGTGCATTCGGGTTGATAATTAAACGATTCACAACCGTTACAACACATCCTGTGACAGTATCCTTTGCTGTTAGTGTTACTTTGTAAACACCCGCCTTTTGATACTCGTGACGGACTGGGTTCCCGCGCTGATAATCTCCGTCTCCATAGCTCCAACCATAAACAACGTTTTTGCTATTGCTGGTGGCTTTAAATTTCACTTTCTTTCCACTAATGGTGTACTTAAACTTTGCACGTAGTTTACATGGCTTTTCGATCTTAACACGTTTGCACACACAAACTTTACACTTCGTTTTAGGGTTGAATGCTATTAAACATACTTCGTAAACACCTTCTTTATCATACTTGTGTTTTGCAGTTTGGCCAGTGCTTGAAGTTCCGTCTCCCCAAGACCAGAAGTACAAAACACCTGATTCATTTGCTGTGCCTTTAACACGAATCTTCTTTCCGTCCGTTTCGTACTTGAAGTCAGCTTCAAGTTTGCAGTCACGTCCTTTAACAACAACTTTTTTGCAAACTTTAGCTCTACACCCTGAGTTTGTAGATGTACTGTTTCCAACATACGCAGTCACACAAACTTCATACGTTCCTGGCTTTTTGTATGCGTGCTTAGTGTGCTGACCCGTTGCCGTTTCCCCGTCACCAAAGCTCCAAACATATCGAGTGGTCGTGTCGTTTGATTTCGCCTTAAATTTAAAGTCGTTTCCATCCTGACTATACTCAAAAGCAACTTTTAAGGTACATGGCTTCTCAACTTTAATGTCTATGCACTTACGTGCTACACATCCAGAAACTGTATCCTTAGCAATAAAACATATGGTATACTTACCTGCTTTTGCATAGGTGTGTTTTGTTTCGTCTCCTCGATCTGAATTACCGTCTCCAAACGTCCATCCATAAACCGCATGCCTAGAATTTGATTTGCCTTTAGCTTTAATACTAAGACCATCAGCCTTCCATTCAAAGTCAACCTTTAATGTACAAGGGTCAATTACTTTAACTTCTTTACAAACGCGTTTCACACAGCCTGTAACTGTGTCTTTTGCTACCAAGCAAACTTTGTATTTCCCTTCTTTCGAGTAAGTATGTTTAACGGCTTGACCTCGTGAAGTACTGTTATCTCCGAACGTCCATCCATAAACCACTGTTTTGCTGTTGGATTTTGCCTCAAACTTTGCAGACAAATCGCTGGTAGTAATTCCGAAATCGATTTTAAGTTGGTGGCAGTCGATAATTTTAAAACGCTTACATACGGTTGTAGAACAGCGTGTTTTATTGATGCTATCATACCCATAGGCGGTTAAGCATACCTTGTGATAGCCCGCGGAATCAAATTTGTGTTTTACGTTGGGGTCTGTTGAAGTACTACCATCGCCAAAATCCCATTTTAACGCCAAAGCGTTACTTGATACAATCGATTCAAACTTTACAGTTCGGCTGTTATTGTCGATAGTGAATTCAAAATCCAACGTATCAATACAGTGCGTAGCCGATGCAGTAGCTGGCCAAAATAAAGCTGCGAAAAATAAAATCAGAAGTGGTTTACCTAGTAACCCGATCTTCTGTGTAATTGATTTCTTCATAAAAGTGTTTTTAAGTATTTGTATTTGTTTCTTATACTGGTTTAGTCTTCATGATGCACGTAAGGTTGCATAAACAATCAAAAGTTTTTTACAAATCCCTGATTATGTGCGTTTTATATTCCCTATTTGTTAGATATATTTAGAATAGTACCACATGATTTGGATAAAAAAGCCTTGATAAACGGATGATATTTGGCATTAGAAACCTTACTTGACAGATTTATTTCTATACTCGCAGACACAAACTCAATAATTTGGGACAGCACCATAATCACTCCAGTAAAAACCTTAAGGTTGCTTTTTTCCTTAACCTTGGTTTTACCATTCTTGAAATCTTTGCTGGATTATATGTAAACAGTATTGCTATCATATCCGATGCCGTTCATGATATGGGAGATAGTATGTCGTTGGGCTTGTCGTGGTATTTGGATAAAAAGTCTAAACAAAAACCGGATAAGAAGTATTCGTTCGGTTACGCCCGATTTTCACTCTTAGGCGCAGCAATTAACTCGATAGTCATCATTGCGAGTTCGGTCTTTGTTGTAACGGAGGCCATAAAACGTTTACAACATCCAGAGCATTCAAATGCCAACGGTATGATATTGTTTGCGCTGGTTGGGATTGCCGTAAACGGCTACGCAGCTTGGAGACTCAGTGGTGGAAAAACCTTGAATGAGAAAGTGATTTCCTGGCACCTGATTGAGGACGTGTTGGGGTGGGTTGCCATATTGATTGTGGCTATTGTGCTGCATTTTAAAGATATTCCATACTTAGATCCAGCCTTGTCATTGCTTATAACACTATACATTTTATGGAATGTATTTAAGCGACTCAAGGAAACCACATTTTTGTTTCTGCAAGGAACCCCGTTGGATGTTGATGTCGCTAAAATTGAGCGTAAGCTGAAACAGGCGGCGTATGTCGAGAATGTCCACCATACACATGTGTGGTCACTAGAGGGAGAGCACCATGTGTTTTCTACGCACGTGAAGCTAAAAGAAATTGCATCGATTGATGCCCTCAGTCAGGTTAAAACTGTCTTAAAAGAGATCGTAAAGGCCTATGGCTTTAAACATGTCACCATTGAGGTTGAGTTTAGCGATGAGGATTGCTTAGACGAAGGAGAAACGTAGCACTGTTATAGGTTGAACAGCATCGTTTGGAAAACAATTGGTTATAGAAAACCCAAGGTAAAAGAAATCTCCCAATCCATGAATGTCATGTAATCGGGAGATTTTAGTTCTTACTCTTTTATCACCTTCTGTGATACACGTTTGCCATCAAAGTCGGCAACGCAGAAATACAAGCCACTCACTAGGTTTTCCGTACTGATCGTAAGCACGCCAGGAATAGTTGATGTCCCTTGATAAATATGTTTCACTATCCTTCCGGTTAAATCTGTCAAATATATAGTCGTCACCTCATTTTGTGCGCTTAGTAAAATGTTAAACGAGTGCTCAAATGGGTTTGGATAACAAATCATCTGATCCGCTGGTAACAGTGTTTCGTTTACCCCAACATTTCCTAAATCAATTTCTAACGGTGTTTGAATCGTTCCCGTAATTCCGTCAGTAGTAAACTGGATTGCTGTATGTGCTGCGCTAACTTCCACGCCCAAATCTGTATCATACAACTTCAATTCAAGGGCTTTCCCGACGATTGATGTGTCACCAAATGCCGTTAAATACACGATGAATCGACCAAGCGTTTCTGAATATTTTGGTTGTCCAACGCCTTGACATTTTCCATCCACAAAAGCGCCAATTAAATAGTGACTATCAAATATTCGTTTGCTGTTCTTCACAAGCTCTGCTGTCACATTCATGTTGTATTCAAGGCCGTTGTAATCTAAATTCCATGGGGGCAGTGTTTTAAACATTTTCTTGGTTTTTAAACTACCTGGAATAGTTGTTTTGATTTTATATCCGTCTCCTGGTTCTAAATAATTCAAACTACCAAGCCAACTCTTTGTGGTTTCGTCGTACACGGCAAAGGCTTGTTGAGACTTAATGATGTCCCCTTGCGTTTGCTTCAGGTCTTTGGTTTTATCACCAATGCTAGATCCTAAGATATCTCCTGTTCCAATCCATGTCCAATCATCATTTCCATCAACTTGTATGGTTCCATCTTCAACCAATGTACCATACAATTCAATCGTGTCATTTTGTGGCACATTGATCATATAACCCAACCCTTCTGTTAAGTCTGTAATTTCATTTGACCAACCTGTAACATCATATTGTGAATACACGTCTCTATTCTTGATGACCGTTAGCGAATCCTTTGTTAAATCTGAGAATAATTGGTCCGGTGTACTTGAACTTGTATTGACAAAAAGGCTAAACCAATTCCATCCACTTTCTAAGTGAAGTGTTTGAAACACACCGTTGGGGTGTAGTATATATGGAGACTGCGTTTGACCTAATAATGCATTGTTTTTAAACAATGTAGTCTCTTTGGCCAGATACTGAATACCAGGTTTGGCATCCCAAATTCTGAATAACAAAGAATCTGAATCAACCGAGTGACTATAAATCGTTACGAATGCTAGGTGTCTTCTTAACGCGGGTACGTATTCAATACTCGCTTTGCCAACTAACTTGTTCCCGTTAAACACACCTATCACATCTTGAACATCGGTAGATAAAGGGTTGTCATTAGAGGACGTGCTAAACTGCAATATTGCGTTCATATTATACTTAAACTGGCTTGCATCTAACATCGTGGTTACCCATTTTGGAGCAGTTGCCAATACTTCAACCTGAACTAAGAGCAAAAGCTTATAGCTTCCTGAATTAGCCACAACCGTATCACTATAGGTACCTGGAAATAACCCCGGTTTTATACCAAAGGTTACTTTTTGTGTTCCTCCAAGTCCGGCAATAGAGCCTGCAAGCGGGTTTGGAATCAACCAATCTGGATACGAATCAATTGTATAGGTGGCATTTGCCCCTCCCACATTTGTCAAGTCAGCCTCAAAAGAGCCTAAATCACCACGTTCCATGGAATAACTGACGTTGCGTTTGGTCCAGTAAACTGGGCTTCTATTCACAATAAAACTCCATGTGATCGGATCTGTCAGTACGTTACCACTCAAATCCTCTATTTGACTTACAATGGCATTAATCTTCACTCCTTCTAAACTATCCAAAAGGCTTGTTGGTTTAGTTGTGATTATTAGTTTACCCTCGTTGATGCTATAAGCTATAGGTAAAAACGTTTTGTCGTCATCACGTTGCAACGCAAACTTTCCTGGTAAATAAGAAATCGTTTTGTCTATGTATTGGTCAAATTCAACCATGATGTCATCCCCAACGTTTAAAATACCATCTGAAGGAAACGGTTCACCAAATAGGGCCGCAGGACTTCTATCAATTTTTCCATTAACAATGTCTGAGTATTGAACTTGTGAAATCGTGCTTCGACAGTTGGCCATTGCACGTAGTTGATATAACCCGTCGGTCCAATTTTTAGTTAATACCTTGACGTCATAGAATTTTTGAATGAGACTATCTTTTGGAATTTCAACTGCTTCTTCCCATCCCTTTCCTTCTTTTCTGTATTCTAAAATCAACGATTCTAGATTCGGATCATTGGCATCATAATTTGTGAAGGCCATGTCCAAATAGTCTCCATGCGTGCTATTCATAATCCAGTTCTCCACTGGTCTGTAAATCCCAACTGTACTACAATCACTTTGGTAGCCAACATCAAAACTTACTGTGTCAGCAGAAACCAATGTGAATAATCCATCCACTTCGCATCCTGCAGCGATTCTCAACTTCAGGTCCTTATAGCTAGATGCCAGTGGGCCACGTTCAACGGTTAGTTTCACCTCCACAATTTGTCCAGGAGGTAAGGTATAACTTACTGGGCTATGATTAATTGAGGTACCTGCCAAACGGATGATAGCGCCGTCTAAGTTGCTTTCTTGCAATACCTGTATTTCATAGGTTTGGGTTTCATCGCTCTGGCTATTATTGGTCAACGACACTATAAAGTTTGCCTCACCTTCTGTCGGCACATTGTTTCTTTCTCGCGGGTAAACATCAATCTCACCCAAATATCGCCTTTGTGTATTCGGCTCATGTGGACAGCTGGTGGCTCCACTGACAAGCCTAAATGCTGGAACGCCGTTTGCAACGTCATTCAACAAATCGATACTGTGGTAATCCCCTCTATCGTTATCTTCAATGTGGTACCCAACAACACGAGATGAGGTGTTGTCCGTCCCCCCCGCGTTAGTGTAGGACTGTTTGACGTTTGTTACTATACCTGCTTTAAACTCAACCCATGCCCCGGTTACACTTTCACCAGCTACCCCCAAAAATAAATCCGCATTAATGAAGGTTTCATATTCGTATGAACCTGAAATTGTCGTGTCGTACGAATATTCGTTTTCGTATGATGTCCCAGAACTTATCGATATGTTAGAAAACCCGCCGTCCGTTACTTTCTCTGCCTTTTCATCTCTATTTATTGCATTGTCGGCTAACATCCCATTCCAATTGTTAATGTCAAGTTGCAGTGCTGCAGCAGAATCTGTATTAGTTGTTAGTTTCTTAATTTCTTCTAGATTTGGGATTAAAACTGTTGTTATAAAGTCTTCGGTGTAAATGAACGTTGTAGCAAAACCTACGGGATCCATGAATAAAATTGTGTCTCTTGTAATAGTACGTGCCGTCTCGTCATAATATATCGCGTCTGCCAAAGAAGTCACCATATTAAAAGCAGCACCCACAAAAACGTCTCCCGGATAACCCGTCATTAATTCGGCATCGCTGGTAGTAAAACGTTCGTTAAAAGTTACCGTTGTTTCTGTGCCTACGTTTTTAGCGCTGTCATAACCAGAAACTATTTCCAAATCAACAGCAGCACCTTGTTTGGCTGAAGTTGCTAAAGTAATAATTCCACCGCCGACTTTCAACTCCCCTGAAAATCCGGTAGACCCTGCAGTAACACTTTCAGTTCGAATAAATGAGCTAAACTCTGCCCCTTTTTCAACATAAGAGTAACTTTGGTCGCCCGGAGGGTCATGTAATACTACAAAAGGAATTCCTGCCGAGCGTGTCACAAAGGTTTGATCCCTAGCTTGGGCACCGGTTACCAATACCCATTGTTCATATTCCAACGGGTCGAGAAAACCTACATTCGCGAACATGTAAAACAATTTCTGATTTGGGTGTGTTCCCCCACCAGCAATCATTGGGTTTCCAGCAACAACCTCGTATTCAACTCGCCCATTTACAATTGGCAAGATTTGGGCTTTATTGTCTCTGTCGCTGATGTAATCATAAATCCGCAACTCACCTTCTTTTACGGGACAACCTGAACTTTCTTCCTCTACTTTGATGGTTATTCCATAACTGCCCCCTTTTTCCATTAATGGAACAGTATCATTGAGTAGCCAAACCATTTTATCTGCTGCATCCTCCCAATTAATTGAAATCGATATGTCTGAAAGATAAATGAAATCCGTTTTAGGTAACATCGCAAGGCTGCTAGAGTCATAGGTGACAGCAGTCGTATCGAAATATCCTGGAATAATATCAGGTATACCGTTAACATATAGCGTATCCGATGCAATTGTGTCTATGGCATACGTCGTGTCGTAAAGCGTTAACGAGTCTCTAACCGTCAAATCTATTGTGATTGGCTTATCTCCGATTTGATGGAATATATTGGAATTTACCGGAAATATATCTGTAACCTCCACCTTGTATTCCTGTGAAGGTAGAATGATTTCTGCATTGCCACTCGCATTTGTATAGATTGTACTATCGAAACAGTGTACATCTTGGGTTGACCGAACTCTTACCTCAATCCAATCTGCAAAACTACTATTACACCCACCCTGGACTTTAATCTTCAAGGTGTCAGTCTCGATATCGATAAAATCCAAACCGAGCACATTATCTTCCACAAACAAATTGGTATCACTGACATTAAACTGGTGGTGTAAGTATTGTGCCCTGATATTGTAAGTGCCTTCATCTTGAACCACAAAGGCATAGTCTCCAACAGCGTCAGTCTGCGTAATTTGGTTGCCGTTTAATAATATTATAGCGCCTTGCACACCACAAGAAACGGTTGCCGCACCACTCACTATCGGATATCCGATGTTACCCGCAATCGTAAATACAGTTGTATCTGTAAAGTCGACACCTGCTAATTTTGGATTATCAATGTCTAAGTTTCTGACTATGGTATCTGATTTAAACGCGTGTTTCGGTTTGCCTGGGTAAATCTTAAATTCTCCCTTTTTGTAATAGTACAAATCGGTTAACTCATAGTAACCAGATGCATCCGTTGTATCCGTATAGGTTTTGGTGATGGTGGAGCCATTTTCATCAATGGTTGCCTCCGCATAAACAACAACACCAAAAACACCTGCATTCAACGTACTAACGACTTTGCCTTTAATCCTACCGTTTTCTTTTCTTGCACCGTCATCAAAATCCGGTTCAAAGTCAATGCCTGTTTTGACGGGACGAACCATATAGGTGTACGTATATCCTGGAATACCGTCGTAATCGCTAAATGATTTTGAGTACTTGCTTACTACGTCTAATTGAATGGTATCGACCCCATCAATTCTATTGATCTCAATTTCATCTGCGATCGTTGAAACGTCATTCCATCTTAACAATGTTCTACTTGTAAATTCTGTATCAGTAGCGGACAAACCCATAGAAAAGGTAGACCCTTCGTCACTTGCAACCACGGTGTCTTTTGGCGATTCGTGATCTCCTGTCCCAAAATCATCTGTAAACGTTGTTACGAAATACCTGTAGGTTTTGCCAGGGTCTAGACCATTGTCCCTATATGTTCTCACATCGCCATCTACCGTTTTAATTAAAGTATCACCTCGATATATTTTATACTTATGTAGATTATCTGGAATGTCGGTTCCCTTCTCCCATTCAATGTCTATGTATGTATCATGCGCTTCATCACTTGCTGTCACGTTTTTTGGCTTTTTTATACTGGCTGTAGTATCGGTGTATCCAGTACTGACATGAAAACGGGGAGATGTTTCTTTACTTTTACATCCAATCCCAGCAAGCCTATGGTTTTTCCCTGTGTATGCAGTGCTTATATAATATGTCTTGTTAACCGAAGGGCCGGTTAAATCCTCGTAAATCGAACCACTAGGAGCCCCAGAGATTTGCTGTTTAAACAAAAGATCGCCACCGCCTTTCGTTTTGTTATAAGCAAAAATGCCTGTACCGGTCCTCTCACAGCTATAATACTGTGTAGCTAAGTTGCTAGTAGAAACTATAATCCTATAGTCTGAACTGTCACTATTTACTGTTACATGGACATTATTTTGTGCATTTGTAACTAAGAAAACAGTACTTAACAAAAATATAGATAACGTAAACTTCAGATAAGCGGCAAGACGAATATTAGACATTCCCAATATTAACTCATTTATTGGTCATATAGCCTTGTTAAGCGTTTATCCCCACACCATCCAATTTGCATATAGCTAACCATGAACGTGTTATGGTATTAATCACTTGTGGTTGTAGAGAAGTCGTAGTTTGTTATAACTGGTTC
Organism: Bacteroidia bacterium; assembly: GCA_047620825.1. GTDB lineage: Bacteria > Bacteroidota > Bacteroidia > NS11-12g > UBA9320 > UBA987. Next base: position 9,462 of record JBLHOC010000010.1, read on the forward strand.
TATTTCGTTGCCTTAGAATTACTATACATTTGTCTGCAATGAGATTTACTAGTTTATGTGTAGCCTTGGTTTGCTTTATCTGCAACTCGAATGCTCAGTCTAGGTCGCAAGACTCTACCTCCTTAGCAAAATTATATAACGAAACGTCCGGTTCAGATTGGGACAACGCTGACAACTGGTCAACAGGTCCTATGAACTTTTGGTACGGCATTTCCATCAAGAACAATTTGGTATGGAATATCAGTTTAGCCGATAACAACCTTTCTGGAGAACTTACGGCAGCATCGTTCCCAAATCACCTGTTAGGTCAAGTGGACCTTAGCTCGAATTCTATTTCAGGTGTTCCTTCATCCATTAAGGCGGAGTTTCTAAATCTCGCAAACAACACCCTTACGTTTACGCATCTGCTTCCTTATAATACGCTCGGGGACAGTTTTCTATATGACAACCAAGACAGTGTAGAGACATTCGTTACCTTATTCGCACAACAAAGGAGTGATATTGAACTTACAACATCTACTGATATGGGCGTACATGGTATCCAATACTTGTGGTATTTCAATGGTGATTCTATCAGCGGCGCAAACGCGTCAACTCTTATAATATCTTGTGTATCGCCAGCGGACTCTGGTGCCTATTCTTGCAGAATTACACACCCTGATTTGGCACAACTGCAGTTGTTTCGACAACCCATATTATTACAGGTCATTAAAGATGCACCCGACCCGGGTCAAAACAATCGAGTTTGTGGTGAAGACTATGTGATGCGTGGATCGAATCCAGTTTTAGGTGTTGGCAAATGGTCCCTAGTAAGTGGGCAAGGGACAGTTCTCGATGTAACAGATCCCAATTCTAAAATAACAAACCTTGAAGCTGGTATGAATAGGTTTGCCTGGACTGTTTCTCACGCTAAGTGTCCAAGTGAATCATCGATCGTTACTGTTGTAAAAGATACTATTGGGGAATTACCTATTGCAGGTAAAGACTCCGTCATATGTGACACCACGTTCACGCTAAACGCAACAAGTCCAATATATGGTGTTGGTAGTTGGGAGCTTATTAGTGGGTCATTAATCTTTGCTCAACCGACCAATATAAAATCAAATGTTGGTTCAATAGAGCCCGGTCAACATATATTAAGATGGAACGTAGACAACGGAGCATGTGCCTCATTTTTTGACGAAGTAAAAATTACCCGAGTAGAACCGTTAACCAAAAGTTACGCAGGAAAAGATACGGCCTTATGTGGAACAGAGCTGTTTCTTGATGCTGATAAAATTGAAAATGTCACTGGTGTTTGGACCATGGTTCAAGGTAAAGGGGATGTTTATGCCTCAAACATTGAAAACAGTTATGTAAATAATTTGGATGAGGGTTCAAACCTATTGGTTTGGTCTAGTACGAATGCATGTAACATAACAACATACGACACCATGCAGATTACGGTACACTGGTTTGTTGACGTAAATATCGGTTGGGATACAGCGATGTACTTCACACCTTCAACACCACTCATTTTAGCCAGAAACAGTGCTTCTGGTGGAACAGGTGCTTATACTTATAGCTGGTCTCCAACTTTAAATCTGGATAGCCCGAATACATCGGAGGGAGATTTTAGGCCACCCGATCTAGGCATCTACAGTTACAAACTAGTTGTAACAGATGAACTAGGTTGTAGCGATAGTGCTGAAAAAGACATCGATGTTATTCAAGTTATTACTTTAGATATACCGACACTTTTTACGCCTAACAACGATGGCGTAAACGATTACCTCGTACTACCTGGCATAGAAAGTTATCCTGAAAGTGAGTTTGTTATTATGGACCAATTTGGTCAGAAAGTATATAGCCAAAAGGGGTATCAAAACGATTGGAATGGAATTGGGAACAATGGGTTTTATAGTGGTCAGGTTTTACCTGAAGATACCTACTTCTATTTTCTAGATTTGATTGGAGAAAAGGATCGTGTACAAAAGGGTTTCATCGTAATAAGGAGAGATTAGTATGAAAAAGTATTGTTTTTTATTCGCATTGATATCGTCGACTTCGCTTTTGTTTGGTCAAACAAACTACCAAGCCAATCACTATATGTTTAACCAACAACTGGTAAATCCTGCATCAATTGGAAAAGACTATAAAGTAAAAACTGGTTTAATCACCAACTCTTCTCTAACAGGCATCACAGGTGCGCCAAGGTATATTGGTTTTCACATTTCATCTCCCATTAAACTGAGCAATGCTTTTGTGGGTTTAAATGTGTCTAGTGTAAGTTTTGGTGTACGTAACCAGACAGAATTCACTGGTATATACAGTTACCGGTTAACAGGAAAGAAGTGGAGCCTTACCGTGGGCCTTCAAGCCTCTGGCGTTAGTTTAGGCGTTAACAATAATCAACTGAAAACGGGAGGTGCTGGAGACGAGCAATACTTAAAGTCTTCCAGTGGTTTTGGTTATAATGTTGGTTCCGGTGTATATGCTGCAAATTCTAATTCTTTTATTGGTGTTTCTATTCCAAGTGTTCTAACGAACGTCATGGAAAGCAATGGTGATTTATCAAGCGATTATATTCATGATGGGTTTCCAATTTTTATATCTGCAGGACACGAAGGACAATTGAATAAAAACTGGTGGTTAAACCCATATGCGATGTTAAGATATTACCCAAGTGGTGGAAACGTATTAGATCTTAATCTAATGGTGGCTTATAGAAACAATGTATGGGCAGGACCCTTTTATAAATATGGTTCACAGTTGGGAATGATGCTTGGTTGTGATTTAAACTCCTTTGTGAAGTTTAGTTATGCCGGTGGTATTTCACAACATCACAATACTGGGTTTACAGGTAGCACACATGAAGTTTCGTTGCTGTTTGTCATCAAAGACAAAGACGTTCAAACATTTAATTCGTTAAGGTTTTTCTGATTATGATTAAAAGATTCACAGTTGTTCTTCTATTGTTATCATTTCTTACTTCAGCGAAGGAAGTTAAGTCACCTATTGATTTAGGTAACTTCCATATGATGAATAAGAATTACACCATCGCGGTAAATCATTATGTTGATGCATTAAGTCAGCTTTCTGCACATGATAAAGGTTCACAATTTGCATACATCTGTGAGCAATTAGCCATCGCTAATCTTAAGCTCAAAAACTACAGTAAGAGTGTGTATTACTTTGATCAAGCCGTAAAATCTGAGTTAAGAACGCCAACGGCGTTATTCGAATATGCCAAGCTTTTGGTTACGCTAAAACAGTTTGATAAGGCCAGTGCATTGTTTACGGAATGGGGTGAAATTAGTGATAATCAAACCACTGCAGAAAGCTACACATCGTTTATCTCAAACATACAAAACAATACTCAAGCAAGCCATGATATCGAGGTCAAAAAAACCTTGTGGAGCACGGATAAATACAATGAATTCTGTCCTATCATTCATCCATCAGGAGACATTATCTATACATCTGATCAACCGAGTGTAAAAAATTCGAAGAATAATAGAGCCAAAACCTACCCGATGAATCTATACAGTATTAGTCGGAGTAGTGATTATGACTATGTTCCAGAATCATCACCGTTGTTTGCGCAAAAATCAGGCTTCAATCGTGGTACTGGTTGTTTAACCGCAGATGGAAAAACACTCTATTTTACTGGTAATACAGAAACGAGTATTCCAGCATTTTCGACTAAATCCCCACAGTATAAACTCGGTATTTTCGTAAGTCATTTTGATGGATACAGGTGGTCAAAACCAGAAGCAATAAACATTTCTAATGCGAAGAACAATTTCGCTTTCCCTACCTTGAGTCAACGAGGTGATACGATGATATTTTCATCTGACGCTATGGGCGGACAGGGCGCAATGGACTTGTTTTATTCTGTAAATACGAACGGAATATGGTCAACCCCAGTTAATCTTGGTGACCAAATTAATACGACTGGTGATGACTTATATCCTCGACTTCAATACGATGGTAATCGCCACACGTTATATTTCTCTTCCGACGGACGGCCTGGTTATGGTGGTTTAGATATTTATCAAACCCTCCTTTCTAGCGTTGGTGTTATTTCTGTTGACATTTTACCTCAACCCATTAACTCTCCTTATGACGACTTTGGGTTTGTTGCTTCTATGGGTAACGCATTTGGGTACATCTCATCCAATCGGCAAGGTAATGATGATGTATATGCTTTTGGTGAAGTTACGGGTCAAGTTGTGACGTCTAATTCGATAAACAAACCAACTGTTGCTCAGCCGGTCAAAAAGCCAATTGAACCTGTTAAGGTTGCTTCAAAGGACACGATAGTTACCACCACTCCGGTGGTTATACCATATGTGCCAACGGTTAAAACAACCCCAGTAGAATCCGAATCAAAGCCTAAGGTGGTTGTTACCAAAAACACGCCGGACATTGTCGAAACGGTTAAAAATGAAACCTACACTGAACCTACGGCTAAGGTCATACATTCAGACACTGAAATTATTGAATCCAATAGCCTTTCTGGATACTACATGGTGGTTTATTCGGTGAAAGACAAAAGTGGTTTTGTTGACTATAGAAATGAAAAGTTCCCTGACGCTGTTATTGTCCGGAACAAAAATGGCTTCTATCATTTGGCATACTACCTAGCTGATACTAGAGCAGAAGCGTCAACACTTTTTAAGAACCGTGAATCGAGATTTTCTAAATCTTGGGTTACGCATTTTTGATATTACACATCCTGATTCTATTTATTGTCAGCCACGTTCGTATAGTTACAGTGCACTTATAACCTCTTTCGTTCAGGTTTTCTATTGAGTGTTCTTCCGATATATTTTTGTCAAATCTGCATTCTAAAAAAACATCCTTTGATTAACTAGGTTACTATAAAAGCTTTAAGAATATCTGTATGACAAGATTAGGTGTTACCTTTTTCGTTTTGTTTTCATTCGCTTTTAGTGTCTTAGGGTCTAATTCATTTTATTCAAACCTTGATTCTGCTAAAGTTACAGCGAAGTCTTCCAACAAGAATATATTGGTTGTCTTTGCTGGTTCCGATTGGTGTAGACCTTGCATCCAGTTTAAAAGAGACATCCTATTAAATGAGGCATTTATCACTTATGCGAACGAACATCTTGTTATCGTTTACCTCGACTTTCCGTCACATAAGAAGAACCAATTACCTCCTGCTCAAACCGCGTACAACGAAAAGTTGGCGGAGCAGTATAACGCCAATGGCGTCTTTCCAAAAACTATATTATTCGACGCGTCAGAAAAGAAACTAAGCGACCTTGCATTTAAGGGCCAAACACCTGTAGACTTCATTAACACCTGCAAAGCCTTTGAACCAATTGAAGATACCAAAAAGGTGTTAACACTAATGGGTTGTCGATTCGAAATTACAACAGTTGAAAGTAGTGATACTTTAGCCTGGAACGCTTTACATGCCGGAATTAAAGAAATTAGTCGTATCGAATCATTAATCTCCTCGTGGGATTCGAACTCAAAAACCAGCTTGATTAATATCAAAGCGGGCATACAACCCGTCAAAGTCCCTATGGGGCTGCATCAGTTAATTGTTCGGTCAAACAAGGTTTCAAGGTTGACTGATGGTAGTTTTGATATTTCGTTTGCCTCTATGAGTCATCAATGGACCTTCGACCAACAAGAACAAACACTTCCAGACAGCAGTGCTGTGTTACAGTCAATAGCTAAAATTGCCTGAGAAAAAATAGTATTAAACCCCAAAGACACGACTGTTTTCCTGCCAGAAATAGGAATGAAAATTGGATTTGGCGCCATTGGCAAGGGGTATGCGGCAAATCGCGCAGCACACATAATACAAAACATGGCAGGTATTGTTGGTGGTGTTGTAAACGCGAGTGGAGACCTGATGGCATGGGGGGAAAACGGCAAAAATGATGGCTGGTCCGTACAAATTGCAGATCCAAAAAATGTGGGCCAAGTACTTGGGTACCTATCTGTTGAAAATAGCGCCGTGGTTACTTCGGGTAATTACGAGAAGTACTTCATGTCCAAGGGCATTCGGTACGCCCATATCATCAACCCTAAAACGGGGTATCCAACTCATGGTATAAAGAGTGTTACCGTGATTTGTCCAGATGTCGAAATCGCAGACGCCCTGGCTACTTCTATTTTTGTTTTGGGCGATAAAGAAGGGTTGATCCTTATTAACTCGCTCGACAATATTGAATGCATCATTGTTACAGATTCGGATGAACTGCTTTCTTCCAACAACCTTAATTTAAACTATTATTAGTATGGCAAAGTGTTTGAAACACATTCTAATTGGCTTAACTTTTTTCACTGCGTTAAGTGGGTGTATGACTGTTAAGTCGTATCAAAAAATGTACTTAAACGATGAAGAAATGACGCTTTCGCCAAAGAAGACGGAAACATTTGAAACCAATTTTGAAACATATCGTGAAGGAGCCGCTGGTGGTAATGGTGGTAAAGTAGGAGGAGGATGTGGATGCAATTAAAATCAATTCTTTTAGTCCTTTTTATGTCGAGCGTTTCGGCAAATTGTTATGCTCAGTCAACTACGGATTCCAGCAAGGTTAAACAGACTTTGAAATCATACACGAATGAAATTAAAGCGAATTTCTTAAGCAGTTATTACGAGCAGGACGGAAACAACGCTGCAGTCACTGGTGGTGAAGGAACAGAACAGTTAACAAACCTTGCTAATGTATTTACCATCCACATACCCATTGACAGTTCTAAGGCTGTTTCTGTTTATGTTGGGGCAGACAACTATTCTTCCGCTTCAACCGATAATATTGATAATAACGTATCATCGGAATCAAGCCAGGATCTAAGGGCATTTGGCACGGTGAGTTTGAGTAAATTGAATCTCAAAAAAAATGAGACCTATAGCCTCAAAACAGGCTTTTCGGTTGAATATGATTATACCTCATTTTCTGTCGGTGGATCCTATACGAAAGAATGGAATGATGCGAATTCTGAGATCACTTTTGTGGGACAGGCGTTTTTCGATACTTGGTCACTTATTTACCCTGTTGAACTTCGTGGTCGAGTGAATCAACCAAGTGCCGCACGACAATCTTATAACGGCCAAATACTGTTCTCGCAAGTCATTAACAAGCGATTACAATTGGGCCTAACCGGTGAGGTAATTTATATGAACGGATTACTGTCTACACCATTCCATCGCGTTTACTTTTCGGACCAGACATTGCCCGACATTGAGCGGTTACCGACAACACGATTAAAAATACCTTTATCCATTCGGTTAAACTATTATCCTTTCGATAAGTTAGTGCTAAGAAACTACTACCGTTTTTACACGGATGACTTCGGTATTCGTAGTCATACGTTTGAATTTGAAACACCCTTAAAAATTACGAAGGCAATTACTATTGCTCCCTTTTATCGGTACCATACACAATCGGCGTCTGATTTCTTTGCGACTATTTATGGTCATTTGTCAACGGATGTATTTTACACCTCTGATTATGATTTGTCTGCGCTCAATAGTTCTAAACTAGGGATAGGATTAAAGTATTACCCTTTATATGGTATACTTCGTTCTAAACCATTTACGGATAAAAAGCGAATTATGGTGCTAAAATACATAGACTTGCGTGGTGCATATTATACGAGAAACACTGGCTTGACTGCCTACATTGGAAGTGTAAACTTGGCATTCAGTATAAAATAACACTGGCTCTTTTAGTTCTCGTACATCACTTTAAGCTTCGGTCGTAGGTCGGGGTTTTTGTGATCGCTTGTAGCAAAAACTAAACAACGATAGTGTTATTCAATTTCCAATTGAACAGGAATCCTTTGCAAAAGGATATTATAAACGTACAATTCGCTGCTTTTGGTGAATATATTAGACTGGTATTTTGGTGGAGTGTATGATTTCATCCAACACCATATGGCTAACAATGTCTTTAATGTTATTGATTCTACCCAATTTCTCGACTAAAAAATCTCGATATTCCTGAACGTCCGCGACACGTACTTTAGCCACAAAGTCGTACACTCCAGAGGTGTGAAATAGTTCTACCACTTCTGGTAACATCCTCACTTCTTTAATTAAAAGCTCTCTGGTACCTATGCCATGTTCTTTTAACGTAAGGTTCATAAAAACTAATAATTCCTTGTTGACCGATAACGGGTCAATGAGGGCCACGTAATTTTTGATTACACCAAGTCGCTCTAACTTTCGAATTCTTTCATACACTGGTGTTTGGGTCAAACTAATTTTATCAGCCAAGTTTTTGGCCGTTAGTTTCCCATCTACCTGCAAATAATTGAGAATTTTTTTATCTATGTCGTCTAAGTTAACAGGAAATGTGCTCATAATTACGGAGTGAAAAAGCCTAACATTACCCAAGTATAGGGTAATATTTCTAAAACTCAGCTAATTCCCAGTGTGATTGGGTGCACTTATTGACGGCCATGGAATTCCCATTACACCAGCAATAGGTGGTGGCCAGCTTAGATATTGATACTCGTAGAATATTTGATTTCATCTAAGACAATGTGGCTTACAATGTCTTTAATGTTATCAATCAATGACATTTTTTCAACCAAGAAGTCCCGGTAATCCGAAACTTTCGCTACACGTATTTTAGCAACGAAATCATATTGCCCTGATGTATGGTAAAGCTCTGACACCTCATCTAATTTCTGAATTTTCTCGATCACCTCTTCTCGGCTACCAATTCTGTGTTCGCTGATTGTAATGTTCATAAAAACAACCAATCCTTTATCAAGCTTTTCCGGTTCTAATAGTGCTACATATTTTTTAATAACTCCATTTCTTTCCAGTCTTTTGATTCGTTCATAGACCGGGGTTTGAGAGAGTGCAATTTTGTCTCCCAGATTCTTGGCGGTTAGCTTGGCATCGCTTTGAAGGAGCTTTAAGATTTTTAGGTCTAGCTCATCCACAAGAGTACCGTTTTTCATATCCTTTTCAATAGTGGTAAATTGTTTGCCAACAACAACACCATAACTCAAAAACGATGGCCATTATTGTTTCACCAAAAAGATTATTTCGCTAAAGTTTTGTGCACATATAGTGTTTTGTTTTGTGGTTGGCCGATTGCTCCACAATCTGAGATTATTGAAGCAGAATTACACCTCGAAAGACGTGGTTTGAGGTATAAACGCGTAAAGAATACAATCCTACTGTTGGTTGTTTCACTTTTACTTCAAATACGTTCCCGTTTTGTTTAAAAGAAGCCGGTATCACTTGCCCAACGCTATTTACAACCTGAATAGAATTTACTCGACCTGCAAAATCGGTTACGTAAAACAGACCGTTACTTGGGTTCGGGTAGACTGAGATATTGTTATATGGGTTCCGTTCAACACTAGCCTTGTCTTCAACTTTAATTGTGTCGGATGACGTGCCGCATTTGTTTTTAACCTCCACCCAGTAGGTACCAAAAGTGTTGGCCAAAATGAGCTGTATACGTTCTCCTGTATTCCATAGATAAGTTGCACTGTCATGTACGCCGGCATCCAGCCATACAACAAATGGTTTGTGAACGGATGTGTCCTGTCGTAGTTTCACCAATGGTGTTTTAATAATGATGTGCTCCTTTGAAGCCAATTCAATTCCACATCTATTTGTAATTCGTGCCCAGTGTATTCCTTGCTTTGTTATTGTTTTCTTTTGAACAGTATCTCCATCAAACCAGATGTAAGAGCTCCCACTATTAAACACGTTTAAAGTATCTAGTACCTGATCACAAAACGTTTCTTGCTTGTCCCAGTTTGGTATTATCGGACTTTTTAAAAATTCAATAAAAATGGTATCTGAGGCAACACCACACATTGAGGTCGCAGTTACACTATACAGACCCGTAGTGTCGACATGTGCATAATATCCAAATGTGTCTAACACCCCTTTCCATTGATATATGACTTGCTGTTTATTGCTGTTATCCCCTATCGTGGCTTTAGTGTGATCACAAAAAAGGCGGTCTGGTCCCAAACTCGGTTGATGAATTGAATCAATCACTACATTAAAAGTGTCTGCAGAACTTCCACACGTGTTATATGCAGACACCCAATGTCTACCTGAATTTCCTATTGTTGTTTGTGAAGTTATTGTGAAGTTACTCCACAGGTATTTTGTTTTTTCAAACTCTTGCGTTACCGTATCATGCGTTTCAAGTACAAGTGGGGTTTTAAAGCAATGAACTGTGTCAGATACCATTGCCAAAACAGGTGGGTTCTTTAGAAATATATGTGCCGAATCAACAACTGTACATCCAGCTTGACCTGTTGCATTGAAGTATATTGCTTGTGGCTTTCCAATCATTATTCCTGACACTGAATCACCGACAATGCCATTGTGAGACAATACTGAGGCCAGATACCGTTTTTTTAAACTACTATCTAACGTAAAACTAAAACTATCATTCTTACACAATCCCATTCTCTTCTTTGCAAACATCTTGAAGTTTCCATCTGTTTGAAGTGTATCATAAGAAATGAACCTACAATTGCCTACTGTAGTTTGTAAACGCAAAAAGTATGTTCCGTTATTCGTTATCCTCACTGTATCAAAATAGCCGTTTCCAATACTCGATTTCGAAGACCTAAATGCAACAAGGTTGTTGTCTAAAACAATGCCACTTGTGTCAAAAATCATCCATTCTAAAACAGCCTTTTTTTGTAAGGAGCTATCCATGACTGACTCTATAGCATAAACACCGCATGACAACTCTGTATGTGCGGTTTTCGACTTATGTAACTTATTCACCTTAACTGTAAAAAGTTTGGTTGTTTGAGCTGGAATAGGACAATTGTCGTCTTTTATGGTTATTAAAAACTGATACGGTTTATCAGACGCCATCCCTTCTGCTGGCTTCCAATAAAAGCTTGCTGGTCCCCAAAGTGATTTCTTATTCGTCATAGTCAGCGTTGCACTTGTAAGCGTTGCACCCATTGAGTAAGTTACCGTATCTGCATTTGGCTTTTTCGCTGGTGGTGGTGGTACCACAACTTTATCAGCCGCATTAACAGCAAAGCGAATATCACTGCCTTCACACACAGAAAAATCAAACTGCTTATTTGTAAATGTTGGGGGATTGTTCTTACAGTTGACCACAAAAACTGCTATTTCTCGGGCAGTTCGTCCTATTTCCACTTGTTTCCCAGTGGAGTCTTTGCGCCATTCTTTCACAGCCACTCTAATAATACCACCCTGCCCAGTGGTAACAGGTGTAAAAATCACCTGGCCATTACTGGAATCTAAATAAAACCCAATTGGTGGGTCTGCTTTAGGGTTAACGGCTCCATTATTTTTAGGGTCGTAAGTTGTTAAGGGTTTGTGCCCATTGTATCCTGAACTGTACGATACTTTTCTCGTAGAATCTATTTGAGCCTCTTCTATGTGATAACTTAAGGAGTCTCCATCCGGGTCGATGGCGTTAAAGTTTAAATAAGTCGGTGATGCATTACAGATTTTGACGTCAGGCAAATAGGTAAACCTTGGACTTGAGTTATTGGGCGTCTTATTGGGGTTAAAAGACATGCTATGGAATATATTTCTCGTTCCAGGGCCAGTAGTAATCAAACTACTTCTACAACAAATTAATGTCCGAAACTCCAGCTCGCCTCCACAAGACATTAAATAGCTGTAAGGTGCTTTTGAAAAGTCTATAGTCACCTTGTAGAGGTGTTCTTCAACACCATAATTACCACCTGATGTATTTGAAGGTTTACACGGGATTGATGCCTTGGGGCAGATGTTGGTAATGTCTTTTATTGAAACCCTAGTCATACTTACACGTTGAAGTTTGCCAGAAGTGGGACAATAAATATGTGTCATGTTACTCGGGTTCCTTGCGGGTACCTTGGAACAATCCCGGTACATTATTAGGGTAAATTCGTACTTCACACCACTGATATGTTTGGAATACATTTCCAAACCAAGTGTGTGGGATGCTTGGCTTTGGAAAGATATTAGAACAAGAAGAACGGCAACAAGTTTTTTCATGGTTGGTTTATTTGCCTTGGTTATAGAATGGACACAGACAAAATAAAACGTTGCGTTTAAAAGGTCCGGTTTCTTGTAAAATGAAACACCTGTGACAGTTGTCCTTCCATATTTTATGTCTCTAACCTCGAATCCACTGATATCTTTGTGATAAAAATGGTTCGATTATATTTTGTCCTTTTGCTGTTATCTCCATTCCTTTCTTTTGGAGATATATACACTGTAGATCCTAACGGAACGTATAAGACTGTTCAATCCATTAGCGCCCTTGTTGACGATGGAGACACCATTTATATTAAACCCGGTGTTTATGTAAACCAACCACAGGTCTATTTCACTAAAAATAATTTGTTCATTTCTGGTCTTGATGGACGACCCCGTTTGGAAGCGGGCTCAACCTTGGCAAACAAATCCAATGGGAAAGCACTTTTTGTAATCAGCGGTGCTAATTGTATTGTTGAACATATCGAATTCGCAAATGCCAAAGTCCCAGATAGAAATGGTGCCGGGATACGGCAAGAAGGGTGCGATTTGACCGTTCAGTACTGCTATTTTCTTGGCAACGAAATGGGCATTTTAGGAGGAAACTATTCCGATTGTAAGGTTACCATAGAGCATTGCGTCTTCTCAAATAATGGTAGCCCGTCAAACCCCGGATTCCAACACAATGTATACATCAACCACATCGACACCTTGGTGTTTCAATATAATTATACCATCAACGCAATTGCCGAAGGTCATGAGCTAAAAAGTCGTGCCCACTTTAACCTCATTCGATACAATTACATTGGTAACTTGTCAAGTAATGACAGTCGAAATATCGACCTTCCCAATGGTGGAACCACCATTTTGGTTGGTAATGTGATTGAGCAGAGCAACAACTCTGTGAATAGCAATTTGGTTGGTTATGGATTAGAGGGATTAACCAATACTGCACCTCACAACTTGTGGGTAGTCAACAATACATTTGTGAACAGAAAGGATAAGGGTAGTTTCGTCCAAGTCGCCGGAAATACGGATACGTTATATTTGAAAAACAACATTTTAGTTGGAAGGAAAACAGGTGGTTTACTTATAGGGTCGCCTGCACATTTAGATAGTGGTAACAATGTTATAAGTGATCAAATTGGTGCTGCTGGTTTTGAAAATTCAACCCTCAAAGATTACCATCTAACAAACAACTCTATTTGCGTAAATCAAGGGACGTTGGCCTTACCGCGAATAGGTAGTTATGCTCTAAAACCTTTCAAAGAATACGATGATACGGCCTCATTTATGGATCGTAAAATCGTTGGTTCATTAGACATCGGGGCTTATGAGTTTGATGGAAAAGCAAGTACTAATCTAATATCAGTCAACAAACTATCCGTCTATCCAAACCCAGTAACCAACAATATGTTATTTATCAATCGTGTTCGCAATACCCCTTTTGAAATCGTGACCATTGAAGGTAAGTCTCTGTATTCTGGAACATTTGTAAACGGCATTGCACAAATTACAGGTGTATCAAGTGGTGTTTATCTGCTCGTTGTTGGCGACTCAAAACAACTCCTATGCTTTAAGTGATTTTGACATATTATTAGATTAACCCGTCGCTAAAATTATAATACCCACCAACATGACAATTGCCCCAACTAAAATGCTGATAAAAAGGAGCATGACCAGACCTATTATAAAAACAAGCCAACCCACCCCTTTTCCTGAATTCCTGGTCTTATCTGGTGTTTGATTGATGCTCTTTTTAACAGTTTTTGGTTGTACTTCTTGAATGACATCCTTGGTCCCATTTGAATATTTAATCATAAAAATGTCGCTCTTATTCATGACATAAGTTGGTCCTGTTTGGTTATCACATCGCTTATATCTCACTTCAGAAACTCCTACTTCTGTTACTTTGGCTGATATTTCGGTTCCATCTTTTAGTGTAATTAAGTCACAAGAATCTGTCTGTATTGTCTTGGTATTGTTTGTGAATTTACCATTTATTGATGTGGCCGTTAATGTCTGTTTTGTCGTTGCATCGTAGGCTTGCAACTCTTTGGAATAGCGTGTTGTTTTTAAGTCGCTAAACGTTGCGTTTCGTGGTTTTACTTTGGCCAACTCAACATCCTTTTTGGATTTCCTGTGTTTTTTAGTCTTAACGACTTGGGTCTTGTACTTCCGCGATTGGTAATACCCGTTTTGTTTTACAACCGAACAAGATGAAAATAGCAATACAGCCAAAAGTGCTGTTGTTAGTTTGATAGATTTCATAATTATACTTTGGTTACGCTTTATATTACTATTTCACTAGCAATAAAAGTGCCATCGTTCATTTAGTTTTTTGCTAGGGGTACGCTTCTAATAGAACGTGCCTCGATTAAAAATGCAAAAAAAACCCCGCTATCGTGAGAGTCACTTTGCATTAGAGGAGCTACCTTGAGTCGAAAATAAAATATAACCCACTACATATGAGTGTTTTGTGTCCGAATCAAACAAGCAAGTGACCCATTTTTAACCTTTTTGTAGGTCAGAAACAACGTTCAAAATTTTTTAACTAATTCGTTATATGTTGGCTGTTACAGAACTACTTCTTAATCACCTTAAAACATTGTTTTAGATCATCCCCTATGTGAATTAAATACACCCCATCCGTGAAACCCTTAAGCTCCATCAATGTGCTTTCAGATTGTATACTCCCATTTATCACAATTTGCCCATTACTGTTATATACATCATAAGACATACCTATTAAGCCTAGGCCCACTTTAATATTTATTTCATTAGTAGTTGGGTTAGGATACACTTGAATAATGTTACTATTGTTTAATTCATACACCCTTACATGTCCCGCATATTCTCCATTACCGTAGTTTAAATGAGCTCCAATAGCTACCGTGCTACCGTCACTACTTAGAGAAACAGCCCCTCCAAAATTGTCATTTGGTGCTTCCCCGTCGATATCTGAGCCCAACTGGGTCCAAATGCCGCTTACATTTTTGTATACCCTTACGTGTCCTGCCGCCAGCCCATTACCGTCGTTCTGGCTAGCTCCAATTGCAACGGTGCTGCCATCACTGCTTAACGATACAGACCATCCAGAATAATCCTCTGCTGCTTCCCCGTCGATATCCAAGCCTACCTGGATCCAGGCGCCACTTACATTTTTATAGACCCTTACATGTCCTGCTACACTTCCATTTCCGTCGTTTAGCCGTGCTCCAATAGCCACTGTAGTGCCATCACTGCTTAATGATACAGATTGTCCAGATTCATCTTCAGTTACTTCCCCATCGATATCCAAGCCCAACTGGGTCCATATACCGCTTACATTTTTATATATTCTTACATGTCCATTTAAACTTCCATTACCGTCGTTTAACCGAGCTCCAATAGCCACTATGCTGCCATCACCGCTTAAAGATACAGAATGTCCTGATTGATCTCCTGCTGCTTCCCCGTTGATATCTGAGCCTACTTGGGTCCAGGTGCCACTTACATTTTCATAAACTCTTACATGTCCTGCCTCATTTCCATTACCGCCGTTCCAGATAGCTCCAATAGCTACTATGCTGCCATCACCGCTCAATGATACTGAGTGTCCAGATTTATCTCCAGCTGTTTCCCCGTCGATATCTGAGCCTACTTGGGTCCAGGTGCCACTTACATTTTCATAAACTCTTACATGACCAGCAGCACCTCCATTACCGTCGTTCCAGATAGCGCCAATAGCCACTGTGCTGGCATCGCTGCTTAGAGATAGGGCGTACCCAGATATGTCTTTTGCCGCTTCCCCGTCGATATCTGAGCCAATTTGGGTTTGAGCCTGCGCCGCACAGACGTAAATTAAACTTAGTGAGACTAGAATAACTCGGCTAAAAAACGGATGTGGTTCCATTTGTTATTGGTTTAATGGTAAAGTTATAAAAAATTCATGCTACAAAATATGATATCTAAACTCAAGTAAGGCTCAGGAATATCAAAATAATTGAACAAAAAGAAAGGCTCCGAAACAAGTCGTAACCTTAAAAGTAGAACTGCCGCGAGTCGAAACAAAATCACAACTACCTGTATGTCAACACTGTATGGTTGTGTATTTATGCTGGGCGAAACACTTTTGAATGTTTAACGCTGAAAAAAACAAGCGTAATTAATTATCCCAGATTACTTTATTATCGTAACTTTTGCAGATGTCTTTGCGAGCAAAGATGTAACCAATTTATAATTTACCTTCTCACTTCGGAGAGACAGTGACACTGTGTTTGGAAACACAGAACCTTCGTTTAATGCAGTAATAATAATTGTGTTTTCCCCTGAGTTTAGAGTAACCGGAATTGCTTTTTTTGTTGACTTCAGTTCATAACTGTATAAAACAAGTTTACCGTTAATGGTTAATTTAATTTTATCTCCATCCTGCAATCCTTGGTCCCAGAGTAACAAATCCAGTTTATTGCTTTTCCAATTATATGTTATTGATTCACCGCTTTTCAAAATGGTGCTTTTCTGAACTAATGGTTCTGGCTCGGATAAGGTATCACCACTTTTAGTTTTAGAGGCAATTTTATCCAGTTTCTTAAGCTTCTTCATAACATACGACGTGCTGAATAGATTAATAGTACCCGAGGCACATGTCTTCTTATCTAAATACTTCCCAACGAACGTACCCTGCAATGTGGCAGTTTTTCCGACGGCGCCTAAAACGCACATCCCCTCTACATAACACAAATCTGGTTCATAAATGGCCTTAGTATAGACCAAACTATTCTCCAAGAACAGTAATTGATTGTTTTCATAATTATACGTCCCAGATAACTTGGTTTTTGTTTCATCTGCTCCTAAATAATCTGTTATGGAATACCCCGTTACTATCCCATTCTGAATTTCAAGTTGTAGTCTATAAGAATACGCCACAGAATCAGATGCGGTTATTGATCCAAGAAAGTCGAATTTTTCGACCGATTGGGCAGCCCCTTTTTGGAATCCAAATAATAATAATATAAGAATTGGAAATGTGCCCTTCATGATTTAATTTGCCGTTAACTAAAAACAAAATTATGAAACTAAGTCTGAAAGTAAGTACGTTACTCTTAACTCTAATGTTTTTGTCTAGTCCGAGTTTTGGGGCCTTTCCCGTAAAACCACAACCTACAAAAACAAAATCCGAACAGGTTCAAGAATCAAAAACGGAAGTTCCTACCCCTAAACCAGCTCCAGCTAGTGGCGAAAAAAGTCAACTAACTGCCCTGCTTTTGTGCATCTTTTTAGGTGGTCTTGGAGTACACCGGTTTTATCTTAATTACCCTGGTATTGGGGTTATTCAATTACTAACCGGGGGTGGTTTAGGTATTTGGTGGTTGATTGATCTAGTTAAAATCATCACTGGAGATTTAAAACCCAAAGATGGGGAATACGACACTACGCTTTAAGTTTTACGTCTAGTATTAAAAAAAGTCGCACAATCTGCGACTTTTTTTTGTGCTCTCCCTCTGCTTACGACATTTTATATATTGTTGGCAAACGACATGAGTGTGCCTCCTTTCAACCTATCTGTTTCTGACATTGAAATATTAAAAGAAAGGTTCCGAAATTAATCGAAACCTTAAAAGTGGAGCTGCCGGGAGTCGAATAAATATCACAAACCGCTCTTTGTGAGGTATTTGTGTTGGATTATTGGTGGTTAGTGAAACATTTTGGTCTCGTTATACTATTTGATTTTCAATTAAACCTTATAGTGTAGCAATATTTGATTAATATCATAAAATACCAGAATTCCCCTTTTCTTAGCTAACTCCACTTCTTTATCCGCACCAGCCGAATCTCCAGGAATACGCAAAATCGCATCACATAAAATCATATACTCGATGTCAAGTTCTAGCCACTTCTCATAAGGTTGGAAGTTATTCATGTGTAAGAAGTGGGTTAAATGAGGGCAGTATGGTGCAAAACCTAAGTCAATTAGTTGATTGGTGACCTCCATTGACATCTTTACATTCTGAGCAACGTCCCCTTTAGTATAGGGACCTGAAATAAATATTTTTAACATAATTTTTTTAGAAGAGTTATAAAAAATGCTAAAGCTAAAATAGGGAAAACAATAGACACAAAATATCTTACTGTTTTGGCTTGGGAATCTCCAGGTTCCTCTCTAATCGAGAAAATTCTCTTTGAACCCCTAAACAACATAAACACGAACAATAGAATAGTGTCAATGATTGCAACCTTTGTCGGATCAGTCGTTCCCTTGTGTGGTGCTAAAAAGAACAAAACGATTAGATAACAGATAATCGCTTGAAAAGCTCTTTTAGAGTATGGTTTCCATTCTATTCCAAGTTTAATATTAACTGGGTCGCGCACTACTACGAGTTTTGTTACAATATCCCAAAGAATGTAAGATCCCAAGATAAATTGGCTCCAAAAAATTTCTGGTTTTGCACTTATTTCAAAATCTTGTCTATATGGTTCTTCAACTGTCCTAGCTAGGATAAAATAACATATGACTAAAAAAAGGTCAATTAATAATATAAAGAACGGAAGACCGAATGTCGACGTTAAAGCGTCGTCTTGTCCTTTAGACTTAGATGTATACCAACCTACCCAACTACTCGCGATAATATAAGTCGCTAGTATTAGTTGTGTTGCAACATACATGTGGTTTTGTATAAGTAACCCATTGCTATAAAATTCTCCAATCTCGATTCCGACCTGCGCGATTGCAAGTGCGAACATCATTTCGATAAACTCTAAACGCAAATGTGCTTTTGAGTTTGGCGCTGCCTCAGGTGTTGGTGTATATGACATTGTTAGTTTAATTACGAATTAAATATACCGTATTATCTACGCATTTCTAAAGTTTTCCCTATTGTGTTTGATCGTTTCAACCCAATTCTATCATATCCAATGTGTTTAGGTCAATACTAACACGACAGTCGGCCCACTCAATAAATGTATCCTGATCTATTGGAACTTTGTTTATAATTTCTCTTGCAGGGAATGAAAACGGCCCAATGCCTTGAGGTCCGTCGATTTTAACCCCTAGCCAACAATAAAAATAGAAACTGTCTGGTTCTTTTAGCGCAGTATTCCATTCATTTCTAGAAAGGTGAAATCTAAAGTTTTCTTTATTCGTGTTTTCCGAAGACTTAACTTCAATACTAATAATTTCATCATTATTACCTGTATGATAGTTCCCGCAAATAGACAATATATCATATCCATAATGATCATCCAAGGTAGATGCCCAACCTACAACCATATGGGGGTCAAACCCATCTTTTGACACCCTGCTTTTTTCGAATTCAAAAGTTAAATACTCTCCTGCATCACCAATCGCCTTGTTTCGTTCCTGTCGATCTTTGTTATATTTTGAAAACAACAAATGCCACCATTTTCGAATATCTGGATCATCAAAGTCTAATAACCCACAATTTTCCAGTATTACTTCCCAATTGTTTGGAATTGACATTTTAAAAAGCACGGGCCCTTTTGTATAAAATACTAACCAAGTAAATTTGTTTTTTAACAACATTTTGCGGACAACTCCTCTTAATGTTGTTGTACTTGGTTCATCAGAAAGGTGTTCTTCAATCGTGTGACGTCCCCTTGCACTTAATTCAACAAACGAATTCTTGTCAATTAACACACTGCCTTCACTGACACATATTTGTACACCCATTTTTGCCGGAATATCACCTCCAATTGCGGCGCTAGTCTTTATTGTTTGAACTACGTCAGAAATTTTTGCCTTCGGTGTTTGACACACTTGATATAATATTTTCCAATATGCTAAAAGGTCAACATATCTTATCTTTTCATAATCACGTTTCTTCATGGCCCTCTGTAAGATATGATCTAATGTCTTTGACGTCTTCTGTGTTCATAGCTTCGTCCTCAAGAATATCATATGGGTCATACGCCATAGTGCGAAGAAACTCGTCATCAAGAACGTCCCCCATAAGTGCAATTTTGTCCTTTAGTCGTGCATCAATTCTTTGATCCAAAGAGTCCTTACATGTAATCAACTCGATATTAGTCTCTGTTCCTTTGGTTAAGCCAAATCGGTGAATCCGGTCCATTGATTGAAGATAGTGGGCTGCATTATAGTTCCTTTCTATATATATAGCGTGGTGACAAGCCCTATGTAAACTTATACCCTCTCCACAAGCTTGTGGGTTCGCAATCATAATTCTACAACTAGGGTCGTTGTGAAACTTTCTTATTTGACCTTCACGAGATTCCTCAATGGAATCATCCCCGGATGATGAAATAGCACCATAGATAACCGCAGGGTTTAAATGTTTAAACATTTCTTGAAGTATCAGTATGTTCTTCACAAATACTGACCAAATTAGAACTTTTGCTTCTTGGTTCTTAGATAAAATCGAACCAATCCGTTCTTGTAATTTTTCAAATTTCGCAGGCTTTTCATATCTCCCGTATTCTTCAAGTAATTCCCAAAACTGTGAGTTTTCAGGTATCCCCTCTAATTCATCGTAGATGTCTTCACTTGTTGTAAGGAGCATTGGGTTTGTTGATGCCTGCATTAATCGAATGACACTTCTACCTAAAAAACGAAAGTCATTCAATTTCTCTCTTGATAAACGGGCTAAGATTCGCGCACTCTCACTTCTGATTAATTTGTATAGTTCTCGTTGAACCGTGCCCATCTCTACTTCCGTTTCTATGTAGTTAATTGGTTCAAGTTGCAAGTCTTTTTTTGTGGTTCTAACATAAAACGTTTTGATGTTTTCATGGATTGTTGTTGCCTCAAAGTTCTTTTCATCAGTAGTTGGTATTATGGTTTCCAGTGGCCATAGAAAGTCAAATTGTGCCTCAAGGTCTTTGTGTGACTGAGGTAAAGGGGTGCCCGACATAATGTCTCGTCTCACAGAAGTGTCTCCAAGTTGAATTAATTGAGTAAAGCTTTGATTTGAATACCCCCCTTTTATTCTGTGCGATTCATCCAAAACCATATGCACTTGATTATTGGTAAAGAGTCTTGCTAAACCGTCAGTAGGCCCCCTAAACTTTTCGTAATTTGATATATATACATCTGCCATAGGTATGTCACCCCCTCCAACACCATTTATCATTTCTTTGGTTAATCGAACTACCGTCATCTTTTCAGCATAAATATCAAAAACCTCTGTTTCCCATGATATGAACGCATTAATAGGACAAACAACCATCATTTTGTTAACATGACCCAGTCCTTTCAGTATAGAATGAAGTGCTAGAAGTGTTGTTGTTTTCCCTGCCCCAGGTACAGAGAAATTAGCTCCATGATAAAGCTTTAGAAGAGCCATTACATCATCATTTTGCCTTTCGGTTAAAGTGCGTTTAAACCCCACCTCGTTCAACGTTAGTTGTATCTCTTTAAATGTGTCAGCTAACTCTAGCTGCTCACCCTTAAACCCTCTACGGTCCCTTGCAAATCGATCAACAATAGTAGAAAGGTATTCGTCAAATATAATTTTATATCCCCTGGTCCTTGACCAACCCAATATTCCTGGTAAAGACCTTTTTAGTTGGGAAATATGCAGTTTTAATGAATGAGGGTCAAATTCAATGGATTCCCATTGATTCATTAACATAATTCTTAAATCTCGTATTACGTCATTAGGAATGGCTTCTGTATTTATTGTGCACTCAAGGTTTACCTTGTTGATTTTAACCTCTAATTCAATCATTCTTTATTAATTCTTGAATGAGAGCACGAGATGTTTCAATGATTTTTTCTAGTGTTTCTGTCGCTTGTAATCTTTGTAAGGTTGTAGAATCTACGACTAAGCCTGAAAGTTCCCTTAGCGCTTTCTTTGCAGACGTGAATACCGCTTCTCCATCTTCAGTATCTTTAGATTCCGCTTTTGAGTCCTCAATTGCATCATTTATCCAGTTTGAGCTTTCTTTAACATTTTCCGGTGTTTTAAAGGGTGCCTCAAAAAAAGTGTCTCCTATTATGTCTGTAATTGGATCATTACTTGTTGCGTCATCTGGTTCGGTTGGGTTTGTGTTTTCGAAGACTCGTGGCTTTAACTTTTCTTGTACTGAGTCAAAATTTTTAACTAGTGACCTTATGCGTTCATAAAGTCTTCCTTCCATACTTCCTGGTGGGACGCTTAGTAGTACAAAAACCTCATTTTTGAATGTGTTTTGTTTTAGTATATCTCCTGCGAATTTTTTTAATCCTTTTTCAAGTTCTTCAAATCCTTGCTCTGCTTTATCCAGATTTTCAAAATCATAATTGCCTTTTTTACCACACCAATCCAAATATTGGTCGACTAGCTCAATTGTTTTTAGCTTTGTCCTTAGTGCTTGCTTTGTTATTCTTAGATTCTTAGAAAGCTCTGCTTCTCTAAAGCCATATTTTAAATTTAGTATTCCCTCCCTTATGTTATTGAGCTCATTTACCCAATCATAATCCATTCTAAAATCCGTAGATATTTGCAGCTCTTGCTCTAGACTATATAAATCTTTCGCTGTTGCATCTACCGGCAATACCGCGCACTGGAAATAAGTTTCACCCTGTGATTTTAATGCTGCCGTCCTTCGATTACCATTGACAATATAACCATCCCGTGTTATAATTAATTCATCCTTTTGCTTCCTTGCCTTTAGGTCATCCATAAAGCCTTTTTGAGACTTTGCCATTTTTAACAAGATTGACTCTTGTGCGTTTTGCACTTCCTTGGATTCTGGGTCTTTAAAAAAATCCTTTGGTAGATCTAGTTGATTTGTGTACTTCTGTTGCTGCCTGGATGTACGGGAATTCTCAATTCTATACATCAGAATATCCATGTGTACGGTTACAACTTCAAAATAAATGTCTGCTCCTCTCCATGGGACTTTTTTT
>JBLHOC010000011.1:0-32260 GCA_047620825.1 Bacteroidia bacterium
AATTTCTTCGCACCACCTTGATTTAAGTTTTCTTCTTCACCGAGTTCAAGAACCAGACATTGAGACCACTTTGATTCGTCTTTTGTAAATACTAAATCAACGCTGCTTAAGTTATCCAAATTGAACCAATGTGATGGTGGTTGTGTACCTTGATATGCTACACCTTGCACCAACGTATAGTTTCTAGCTGGTTGTGGAGTTGCATTAGCAGGTATGTTTTTTGAAGCTAAACGGTAAGGGGCGATTCGTCCATCCCATATTCTTTCGTAAACTTCGAATCTATCAATTGCGTCACCACTTTCGTCTCTAAAATCATGTTCAGAGTAATCAGGAGTTGCAATCGTTGCACCCTCTCTACCAGACCTAATCCAATTAAACCAAGCTCCATTGTCGATGTCTGGAATAGCGGTTAACCACTGCTTGCTATTGTCTTCCCATGTTACATCCCAACCAATTAATCCGTTGGTTTGATCAACATCTCCATTACCAGGACCCACTACTTGGGTCAAGGTTACAGATAATCCCCAATCATTAAGTTCGTTCTCTGTACTTTGAGCTGTTATCAATTGTTCGTTTTCATAATCAATTGTATAATCAGAGAAAATTGTATCATTTGTTAGCGTATTGATAAGTATCCAATCTGTTGCATCTGCAACTAATCCACTTAATCGGCCAATGCTTGATGTTGCAGTTGGGTCTTCACGTAAAATTAATTCGTAATTACCTTTAGGTACCTTAATTGGGTCAACAACTTTAATGTTTACTGGTCCACGACCAATTTCATATTCTGGATGTTGGATTTTACCACTTCTCATGATCTCGTCAACAGAAGCCTCTGTCAATTCCAAATCAATACCGCCGTTTCCACGTCCTTCTAATCGAACCAATTGTGGCCCGTCACCATACTTCCCGTTGAGTTTCAAACCCCCTTCTTCTGGTTCTGGGTTGTGAGGAATTACACTGAACTTCTGTATTTTCCTTCCAGCCAAGTATTCCAGTTCTCTGTGCCCTGGAAGTGCTGCATACGAAACAACCATAAAATAGTAAGCTTTGTGATTTACAAGTGTTTTATTACTACCAGTTGCAAATACATCATCTTGAATTGACAGTGAATGTACCAAACCAGTATTTTTCCCATCAATCATTAGTTTTGGTAATGGTTGCCCAAGTGCTTCATCAAAAGGTGTGTTTACTAGCCTTGTAATACTATCTTCAACATCACAACTAAATATCTCTCTAGATTTATCGATATCTTCTAAATCTCCAGTCCCTACAGATGCATTTTTCAGCTGGTATACTCTATACCCTTGAAAAACATATGTAACTGGTTTACCGTCACTAATGGTAACTTCCTTATATGCTTCAATACGCTTTGTATCATTAAACATCAGTACCACTTCGTTACTCAATTCTTGAGCTTCTACAATTGGTGCATCAGGACCATCTAAGATGTCAAAGCAGTTATCAAACAATTCTTGAGCTTTTCGACTACTTGCCTTTAGTAAATCTAAAGAACCTGTTGCTCCACCAGAACTAGCTTTTGCCCATACCACACCAACGGTAATTTTATTGACAGCACCTTGTTTAAGGGTGAATGGACCAGAAGTTTGTAAAAATCTTCTATCTGCAGGTGTGTTTCCTACTTTAATTTCAGACCAATCATCATTATTACTAGGGTCAGATTTCCCTGGGAAGATGTAATCTGTACAATTACTACCGGTTCGTCCATTCTGCTCATCTCTTGTTAAACAGTCACCATTTTTCCATAAACCACGTAAGTAATTGTAGTAATGTATAGGTGTTTGTGGGTTTCCAAAGTTGGTAAAGTCATTATCATAATAAACGAATTTGGACATGCCTAATTCGAATAAAGTATCTTTTCCATTAAAAACTGAATCTTTTTTAGGTCCTTCAAAGAAATCTACTCCAATAGATGGTGGATTCAACCCATAACCTAAAATACCTTCATCATTATCATCTCCATTATAACAAAAACCTAAACTAAGTCCTACATCACAACCAACGTAATCATCCGAAAAGTTACCTAAATCCGGATCTACCCATTGGCCAAAATATGTGTTACTCAAATTAGACCCTCTATTGATAATACGCGTGGTATAGAAAGTCATATTGTTTATCTCATCATTTGTTGCATAAGCAAAGGCAGTGGTTTGAAGCTCCAATCCTTGAGCTTGACCTTGTGTTTCCGAGTGAATGTTCCCTCTGTCATTATAAACAAACCAAAGCAATTGATCTGGTTGATCAGCCGGTGTGTTTTTTTCTCTTGCAACTGAAACTCCTCTACATTCTGTTTGAAGTACGGGATAATCTCCGTTAAATGGCTCATAAACGCCATTGCTATCTTGGTCGAAGAATGGAGCTAAAAGGTCTGGTTCGTTAGCACCTCTTCCGTTTCCTGGCCAATTTTTTATCCCTTCACTTACTGATAGAAGTGTATTGTTCTCCCAAGCTTCTCTATGCTTTTCGATCTCATCACGTGTTACCTTATAGATTTCGTCATAAGCTTCACATCTCGTACTATTTGTAGTACCTGTAATTTTATCTAAAGGTCCAGGCCAAAAATCAGAACCACCTTGTCGGTAGGTCATGGCAGCCAATTTAAGCACCCCTTCATCTTCTCCACCAATCCAGATTGCACCGGCAAACAAAGAATTTTTACGAACCGCATTTAGGTCTGTTAATTTAGGAATTTCATAACGTGCATTACTCAAATCCCACCACATATCACCGCCGTTAAGAATTCGTGTTCTTACATTGTTGATATCCAAATCGGCTTGTGCAGAAGCTGGCTCACAATCTGAGGCAAACTTCATTAGCTTATTTTTAATTTGCTTTTCTCCGGCCTTTTGGGCATCCGAGTTAGGCGCTAGCTCATTGATGTTTTCTTTCGCTAACGCGAATAAACTTGTCGAAAGTGCTAAAGCTACAAATCCTATCTTTATTATATTTCTCATATCTCTTCTCATTTTTTCCTTAGAATGACATTCTAAATCCTAGTCTTGCAAGTCTTGGAATGGAGTAGCGTCCTGGGTTATTCATTTTAACATTGTATAAGTCAACAAACGATTGTTGGTTAATTTGCTCTTGTATGTATTGTTGTCCTTGTGGTGAATTTAAATACCCATCATCATTAGGTAGGCCTGTGTAACCATACACTCCTTGAACGATTCTATTGTTTAATACGTTTTGCACCCAAAGGAATACAGTGTATTGTTTTGCTGCTGGTCTGAATTTCTTTTGCTTCTTCTTTTTAAATGCAAAAGTTTTAGATGCATTCATATCAATATTAAACTGCCAAGGCAATCTACTTCCAAATGGGTTACCATCTAAGAATGAGCGTTGTACACGACCTAAGTCTGACTGTGCTGAAGAAATAGCAACACCTTGTTTAGAATATGGTGCTCCTGACTTTCCTGTAATGATAAAGTTAGCACCTGCATCGGTAAATACTTTCTTACCAAACCAAATTGGACCAGAATAATCGTTACTTCCTTTAAATCGGTAATCTAAAATACCAACTATCTTATGTCTTACGTCAACATCCAATGGATACAGAGAACGAAGGTTAGGCTGATTGGCTGCAATTAAAGCGCTTTGAGAGTTAATGTTACTACCTGTACCATCAGCAAAAAGCAACGCGTAATTCGCAGATAATGATACTCGGCCATCACCTCTTAACTCATACTCAGCTCTAAAAGATTTAGTAGTACTAAAATCGATGTTTGAGTATGTGTTGTAAGTTACTGGGTAAGCTTGATACAATCTAACAAGACCAAAATCGTTTCTAGTCTCAGCATATTGTGCGATTAAACTTAAAGCAGAATTTTCAGACAACAATTGTTTGAAACCTATCTCGTAATTGGTACGAACACGAGGTTTCATATTTGAATTTGCAATCGTTCTTGATTGAGATGCCTCTAAGTAGTAATACTGATTTATTGGAGTGAAAGTAGCACCATTTGTAGGGCGCTGAGCCATCACATCATAATTCGCAAAAAATTGTGCTTCAGAGTTAATTGGGAAAGAAAACCAAACACGAGGTAATACATTTACTTGAGGTTCGTAATCCTAAAACGACTCTTTTACAATTTCTTGATTCTGACCGTCAATCAAGTACGGTTGAACCTGTCCACCAGTTTCGTTCGCAATTACATCTGGAGTTGATATTTCAACACCACTAGCATCATACCATGTATTATCTTTTCTGTATCCTAGAATTTCTGAAGGAGACTCAGAGTTGTTTACGTAAACCGCGTAATCACTTCCAATGCTGCTTGGGTGTAATACATCACGGCCTTGAATGGTTGTAACTTCACCAGCTGTTTTAACTGGATATAAAGAATAAGGATCAGCAAGCACAAATTGGTTTGCATCATAACGTTCGATTCTAACACCTAAACGGAAGATCAAATCTTTAAATGCAAATTTATCTTGCAACCATGCCGCACTGTATATTGGTGCAAAAGAACCTACCCTTCGGTCATCTTTATTGTACAAGAACTCTGCTAAACTAGGTTTTTCACGGTCTCTGTTTCCTAAGTGGTCATAACCATAATAAGACACATAACTGTTACCGTTATTCCAAAGGTCATCTGCACTAAACAAGTCAATTGATAAATCTTCTGGAGTCAATGAGTTAATATCGATGAATGACGTCTCCGTAATTAAGTTTCCATGAACATCCGTTCTACCTTGAGCTATCAATTTAGCTCTAAGATTTTTGTCAAATGTTTTTTGAGCACCAGCATCAACAAATGTGTTGTATGTAATTGTATCTAGGAACCGTCCGTTCTCGTCATAACTGTGAATACCACCTACAGTGTAATCCCCTGTTTCGAAATTATCCAATTCTGAAATATGTGAATTAGCCAACTGTGGCATTAACGTCCATAGATTGTTAGCACTTAATGAGTATGCACTATATAGGTTCTGCTCATAGGTCATACCAAATTGCAGATCATGTTTGTTCTTCATATTCAAACTCGCTTCACCCATTGCGTAAGCACTAAGTCTTTCTGCTTGGCTTTTTGAGTAACCCGCAGCATTTGTCCCAGGGTTTAAGAATAAAGAATATGTGTTTTGCAGTGAAAATCCGTTTATCACCCCAAGCCCTTCAAATACCTGTCCGTCGGTAAATATTTGTCTTCCTAATGCATCTGCGTTGTCAAAGAAGTTTGTTGTATATCGAGCTCTTTCAGGGTTTTTATCTGAAGCCTTAAATGTGAGTAGTGTATCTTGGTAACCCGCTAATTCGAAATAGCCTCTTCTTGCAACAGTGTCCCCATTTTGATCGATGAATTTTTTCTCAGTATTGTTGTATCGGTAAACTGGAGAGCGGTAATGATCGAATTTTCCTACATAACCATAATCAAATATGTTGTCCCCGTGAGTAGAACTTTTAGAGCTTCCAATCGACGTTTGATAATCAATACGTACGGTGTAGAAGGCATCCGTAATTAATGGTTTTGGTGCATTTTTATCCTTATCCTCTGCATTTGCGTTTCTTAGTCGCTGTGTAAACTTCAAATACGTTCTATATGTCTGATTGACAGACTCTGCATTATTCTTATAGTTTAATAGATATTGCGCTCTGCTGTATGAATTTGAATTTCTATAACTACCAGAAGCAAAGAAAGTAAGTGTGGAGTGTTTATTGGGTTGATATTCCAATTTAGCCTGCAAAGACCCTCTCATATAATCAACATTTCTTCTTGCTTTCTCAAGTACCAAATCATCATTCGTTAGAAATGAAGAAGCTGGCACAAATCCACTTCCTTGCGGGTTTGGAGCTAAAGGATTTTGCTCCAATTCGTCAAGCACATCTTCCTTAACCACATATACCCCTCCATATCGTGGAGATGGGTCTTTAGAGTAATTTGCATCCCCTGAAATTTGAAAACCTAAGGCTACATATTCTTTGTCTCCCCCACCTTTGTTTTTAATAATAAGTGGCCCAGACATAAATCCTTGAGCATAGTTATAGTGGTACGGATCAAATAGAGAGGAACTGATTACCTCAAATGATTTTCGTACATATCTTGAAGGCCCTTTGGTTGTATAGTTAATTGCACCACCTGTAAAATCACCATATTGAGCTGGAACACCAGATTGGATAATGTCTACTTGACTTTGAGCTCCTTGAGGAATACCTGCATCCCCAATTACCGCAACACCATCAATAAATATTCGAGTAGCGTCCGTACGTTGCCCTAAGAAACTCACACCACCACTTGCAGTTGTGTTTGCCGCTGACGATGTTGCTGCGAGTGCCCCAGCACTGCGTACAGCCATCTTAACCAAGTCTTTATCGCTATACGACTTTTGATTTTTATCTGGTTCGATTAAGTTCGTTTTATATCTTGTAACCGTAACCGTTTTAAGCTTCTCTCCACCTGCCGCAGGTGTAAGCTCGATGTTTACGTAAGAAATGTTGTTTCCTGTAACCACAACACCAGACGTTTGACCAGTATTATAACCTACATATGCCACTTCTACAATATATTCACCTGGCTCCAATGGCTTAACGGTATAATTACCCTGATCATCGGATAAACCACCACCTTTGGCGATTCCATCCTTTTTTACAACAATTTCTGCGTAATCTAGTGCTTTCTTGGTTTTCCCATCGATGACTTTACCTCTAATTTCACCGAAGTTTGCTTGCCCAAAAGCAACCACACTCGAAAAAACTAGAACAACAGTTAGGTAGAGATATTTACTCATATTGAATTTGTTTATTCTATTTATACTTTTACTATAATCGGCGAAAGCTACTTAACTTTCTATTAATGTGCAAAAAAAAATTTATACGACAAACTGCCTACCCTAAGTGGTAGTGTTCACAGCATTTGTATCACTTTTTAACCACCCTTCAATCTTATTCGCTAAAACATTCGAAATCTTGATATAAGACTCTTTTGTCCACCCACCAATGTGGGGTGTAATAAGCACATTGTCTTGGTCATTTAACCATTGAAATTCCTGACGTTGTTTTGTGTTAAATGACTCCAATATTTCATTCTCTAAGACATCAGTTGCAAATGCTTTTATTTTCTTAAGTTTTATTGCCTCTATCACATCTGCTGTTTTCATTATTCCTCCCCTAGAGAGGTTGAGCAATGTGATATTTTTAGTAAGTTCATCAATCCAAGCTGCCCCAATCCAATTTTTCGTTTCCTGAGTTAAAGGAATATGAAATGAGATTACATCAGAATGCGCCATTAAATCTTCTAGCTCCGTTTCTTCTACCAGTTCAGATCCAAAACCATGTTTATACTTATCGTATGCCATAATCTTGCAACCAAAACCAGCTAGTTTACTTGCAAATGCACTACCGGTGTTTCCGTAACCAATGATGCCTACTGTGCAATTGGAAAGTTCAATACCTCTATTGTCTTCCCTTTGCCAAACTCCATTTACAACTTGCCTGTTACTTTTTACAAGATTGTGATTTAATGCAAGTAACATACCAACTGTTTGTTCAGCTACAGCATCAGCATTGGCTTCAGGTGTATTCATACAAGTTACGTTGCATATACCAGCATATTCCAGATCTATATTATCCATCCCGGACCCGGCTCTTGCAATTAACACCAACTGCTTGTTTGCTTGAAGTAAGGACTTGTCAATCCTAATTTTGCTTCTCACTACTAAGGCGGTGTAATCCTTGATAACGTTGGCAATTTCATTTGAATGGATATCCGGTTGATAGCTGTATTGAATAGACAACTCATCAAACCTTTCCATAAGGCCTGAATGCACATCATCCACTATCAATACACTTAATTTACTATCCATTTGTTTCAAATCTATACTTTTATAGGGCTGCAAAAATGAGGATTTTACCACCGTCAACTACTAATTGAGTAACGGATTTTTTTAAAAATTCAATTTTGCTCCTAGATTCACCATCCTTGGTGCACCAAAATGAGCGGGGTTATCCATTCTAATTTTATACAACATCACGAATGTTTCTGCATCAATTTGGCTCTGAGCTGCTTGTAATCCATGTGGAGAATTGAGGTACCCGTCGTCATCTGGAGAACCAGTATAATTATAAACATCATTAATCAATTTTGTATTCAACACATTGTTAATTAATAAATATACGCCTACTGTTTTACCACCCCATTTAAATTCTCGTTGAATATTTAAATCTAGATTATTGGTCCACGGCATACGGCTTCCGAAAGGATTTCCCTTTGTTTGACTTCTTTGGACCACACCATTTGCACTTTGCGCTTCAGATATTGCTCTTTGAATAGAAGTGTATGGTAAACCCGATATTGATTGCATGGTTGCACTTACTGTCATGTTCTTAAGTATTCTGTGCTTTCCTAATCTTGGCCCTTTGTACTTTAAGTGTCTAGATGACGTAGAGTCTCCTCCAAAACGAAGGCTTATCCCGCCTTTAATCGTGTGTCTATTGTCAAACGACAGCGGAAATAAACTTCTCAAGTTTGGCTGTCCACTTTGTATTAAGCTCGCTGCAGAATTAGCATTAGAACCTGTTCCGTCAGCAAACTGAAGTGCATAACTCGCTTGCATGGAAACGTGCTTGTTTACGTAATCATATTCTGCTATATATCGTTTGATTGTCGAGAAATCTACATTGCTATACGTGGTATATGAATATGGATAGGCCTGTTCCAATCTAAATTGATTTACATCATTTACAACGTTGGCATAAGAGGCAGACAGTTTTATACCAGCTCTAACACCAATACCTTGGCTAAATCCAATATTGTATTCTGTTTTCACTCGGGCTTTTAATTCCGGATTTGGCAAAACGCCACTAAGGTTACTTTGCAAATAATAGTAGGAAGAATACGGCAAATACGTTTGACCAGCCGTTGGATTTTGAGCGAGCTTGTCATAACTCATAAAGAACAGGCTTTGCGAACTCAATGGAAACGACACCGAAATTCGAGGTAAAATGAGGTTTTGAGCCTCGAATTTCTTGAAGGAATGGGCGCTCAGTTCTTGGTTTTCGGGATCAACTAAGTAAGGTTGAATTCTTCCCGAGTTTGATTTATTTGCCAAAATATTGGGATCACTAATCTGTATTCCATCTGCATCGTACCAAGTATTACCATCTCTGTAGCCTACGATTTCGCTTGGATTATTCTCATCATCCACATAAACCACATAGTCACTGTTTACGTTATTTGGATGAGATACGGTGTTGCCATTCATTTCACTAACCTCTCCAGCTTGTTTGGTTGGGAAGATGGAATAACGATCCTTAAGTACATATTGGTTCCCATCATATCTTTCGAACCGCAAACCGGCTCTAATAATTAATGTTTTTAAAACAATCTTGTCTTGAATCCATGCAGCAGCTGTTATTGGTGCGAAAGCGTCGTTGGGTCTGTTTTGTCTGTCGTCAAAAAATCTTTGAATGCCTTTTCTACCACTGGTTCGATTACCCTTATAATCATATCCAGCATACGACACATAAGGATTTCCATTATTTAGCAATTCATCTGCGCTAAACATTGAAAGGTCAAACATCTCTGGCGATAATGCATTCACATCAATTCTACTGGTCTCGTTTGTTTTATTCCCATTGGCATCCACATAATTAATTGCAATGAGTTTTTCTCTTAAACGCTTATCAAAAGTTTTCTGACCTTCCGCATCTACATAAGTGGGGTACGAAATCGTATCTGTAAACCGCCCATTTTCATCCGTTGTAAAAACCGGATGTTGTCTATCAACATTTTGGATATGGCTATTAACCAACAGAGGCATAAGTTGCCACAAGTTTGCAGCATTCAAGTTGTAGCTACCAATAAAATCTTGTTGGAAGTTCATCCCAATTTCAATCAGATGTCTGCGTTCTCTGTTCTTATGTGGGTGTAAACTCATATTTGTTCTTGCTGAAACACTCATTCGCTTTTGATAAGATTTCGAATAGTTCGCATAGACGGTTCCTGAGTTTGCATACAAAGAATAAAGCAATGGAATATTTTGACCGTTCATGAGTCCACCTCTTGAGATAAGCTCCTGAACAGATTGATCGTCTCCTAACCTATCATAAAAAAACGAGGTGTATTGCGCTAGTGTTGGATTAGCGGCACCAGGTGTAAAGTTGACCAATGAATCGCGATATCCTGTAAATTCATTATAGTGCGACAACGTTCTTTCTTGTCCATGTTCATCCACAAATTTCGTTTCACCATCTTCAACGTACTGATACGTTGGCACTTGTAGTGTTTGAAACTGACCTACATACCCATAGTTGAAATAATTGGCACCGTGTCGGTTGCTCGAAACCTCAGAATTAGATTGCTGATAATTTATATCTACAACATAGGTGAGTCTTCTTATTAAATCACTTGGGTTTAACAATTTACCACTGTCGTAAACTGGCGATTTCACCTTGTGCGTCAGTTTAAACTGTGAATTTACAAACAAGTACTTTTGAATTGGATTCTCATCGCTGTTCATTGGCACGAAGTTGCCTTGTGACAAACGTCTATTTGTATAATCAAAACTATTGATAAAGTCAAACGACAAATTGGTGCTTGGGTTGTACGACAGCTTAAGTCGACCTCCTAAGTCGTGTCTATTTGAATTAGGCCTTGCAGCAACCTTATTGAGATCGCCTTGTTGTAGGAATGTCGCAGCTGGAACATATCCACCAATAGCCTCACTAGAAACCAATGGGTTTATCAGGATATTTTGCCTGATTTGTTCGTCTAATACATATGGACTTACAGCACTAGGACCTGGATCCGCTTGAAATTTATAATTCCCTTGAAAAGAGAAACCAAAAATTGTTGACCGAATCGTATCTTTATTTCTGATTCTTGTTCTGGTAGACAATGCTCTAGAAAAATATAACACACCTAAATTATGGTGGTACCCATTAAAAGGGCTGGTGGTTTGGAACTGGTAAAAGTTCTCTGGTGTTGCTGATATTTCTTTGGTTTGATATCTAATGCCACCGCCCGTGAAATTCCCATATCGGGCTGGAACACCTCGGTCAATTATTTCTATTCCTGAAAGACCTGCAAAAGTTCTAGGTCCTGGCCCTATCAGTCCAGTGTTGTTTTCAATAAATACTTGGGTTCCTCCGACCCTTTCAACTCCAACTTGTATTTGACCATTACGCATAGTCACATTTGGTTCTGTTTTAGTTATAGTCGTTGCCTCCGAGCCATATGGGTCGCCCTCTCCAAGTTTAATTTTCTTTATTGGCTCAGCCCCCCTTGGTTTCCCAACTTCCGTAAGAGTTAACCATCTACCTAGTTCATGCACCTCTAGGTTGTACAATGTTAAAACTTCCCCAGCGCCTAAGCCAATTTCATTGCTATATACAATTTCGTCATACCTTAATATTTTAAGGTCATAACTACCTGGATATATATCTGTGATTTGAAAAGAGCCAGCTGCATTGGTCGTGGCTCCACCCACAATCTCTGTACCTCTATAAATGAGGACATCAAGTCCTTCCATTGGTTTTAAAGAGTCTTGTGAAACAACAGATCCCACAATTTCTGCCTTTTGTGCGAAACTGAATTGACTGAGTAGAGTGAGTAAAACGGCGGTGGTAATAAATGCTTTCATACTGAAATTGATTTGTTATACCAAATCTACCAGATGAAAAGCTGCATCAAAAGCAAGAGTGTACCAAAGCCTTATTTGACTTTAGAAACGGTACTTTCAATTAATTATCGGGCTAGAAGGAAAAGAGGTCACTCTTTTCCAAATGGATCATTTCACCAAAAAACAATTGCGCTGTTTTTTCGAATGAAGCGGTAAAATCAGATACATAGAAGTGATCGTGATGTGCCGGATCGCTAGGATGTTTTATGTTTTTAATTAAGTCAGATGCCACCTCATCTGGTGCATCGAACAATTGGACTTTGCCTTTATAAAACGTATCAATTTGTTTTTCAATCAGTGGGTAATGTGTGCAACCCAATATTAAAGCATCAATTTCTGGTAATTCTGACAAGTATTCATGAATCACTTGTTCAGCAATAACGTCATGAACAAATCCTTCCTCAATCATTGGTGCAAGAAGTGGTGTAGATAGTTCAAATACTTCTATACCAGCATTAGCTGCTGTTAATTGATTGGCATAAATGTGGCTATTGATGGTTCTCTTAGTGCCTATCACACCAACTCGTTTTACCCCTGATGCTATTACGTTGCGGACCACCGGATCAATCACATTTATCACCGAAGTAAAAGGTGGTAATTCACCCAAGTCCGGCAGTACCGATGAAGCGCTGTTACAGGCCACTACCAGATGGTCACACTTTATATCAAACATAAAGGCCGAAATGGCCTTTATGTAATTTTTTATATGACCTGCCGATTTATCTCCATAAGGGAGGTGCAGGGTGTCGCCAAAGTATATAATTTGTTGGGTCGGCAGGTGCTTTTTGATTGCAGAAGCAACGGTTAAGCCGCCTATCCCGGAATCGAAGACACCGACAGCACCAGACATATTATAGCTTAGTCGTTTTCAATCTTTCTTTTACCGCAGCCATTAAATCATGAGCTGGGTCGCTATAAATCATAATACCTTGTGTCGTATCAACCACATAGGTGTAACCTAGTTCAACTGCAACTTCTTGAATTACCTTTTTCAAACTTGCGTACAATGGCTCATACAGTGTTGTCTGCTTTTTAGTAATTGTTTGACGTGCCTCTTGTTCTGTCGTTTGGTAACGTTTCAAAAGTTCGTCGTAGGCATTTTGTCGAATCATCAGGATATCTTTATCCTCTGTTGGATCTGATTCCCAAAACGCTTGCTTACCTTCTAATTCCGTTTTAATAGCATCCAATACACGTTGATATTCCTTTTCTAAATTTTTTAGCTTTAAAGAAATCGTGTCTACTTGAGGAAGCCCTTCCATTAATTCACCAGAATTAATGTGTGCAATTTTCATTTGCTTTCCTTGTGCGTTAGCGGAAAACGATAGACTTACTACGGCTAATGCAGCCACTATTATTTTTTTGATGTTCATTGTATATTGTTAACTGTTATATCTGTTGTTTAATAGGATTAGTCTTGAGGAGGTAAATTCTCATCAGGTGGGTTTCCGTCGTCCTTTTTATCTTTTTCATCGATTGGTGTAATCCCAAGCTCTTCTAATACCTCTCCACTCTTATCGAATCGGGCATTTGAGAAAAGCATAATCATATCTCCACTTTTATCGAAAATAAAATCTAAATCTTCTCTTTTTGCTATAGTTTGGATAGCGTCAAATACACGATCCTGGATTGGTTTGATGAGTTGTTCTCGTTTTTTGAATAGTTCACCTTCGTAACCAAATTTTTCTTGTTGAAATTGTTTAGCCTCTTTTTCTTTAGCTATAATTTCATCTTGGCGTTGTTTCTTTTGCTCCCCGTTGAGTAGCACTTCTTCCGCTTTGTAATTCTTGTACAACTTGTCGATCTCAGCATATTTTTGATCCACTTCCTTTTGCCAAACTTCAGATGCTTCGTCTAACTTTTTTTGCGCCGATTTATAATCTGGTAGTTGGGATAAAATATATTCTGTATCGACGTAAGCAAATCGTTGTGCTTGAGTTGAGCCAAAAGCGAACAACGTTAATCCCAGAAATGCAATAAATCGTATTGGGTTAAAAGCTTTAATAATCGTTTTCATTGTTTTGTTTTATTTCAGTTGATTCAATTGCTGTTCCAATTCCTGCTAAATTGGCTAAATTCCTGAAAACACCCGCAAAAATAACCATTTTTTGCATGTAGGTTAACCTGAATTTGACCAACGGAACTGTATAGATTTGTGTGCATTATTGCTGTTCAAGTGCAACGTCCGACTTGCTTATTATGTTGCTCTTGTTAAAGGATCTATCGACTATTTGCAGGTCAAACTCGATAGTATCTGCATGAATTTCATTTGGATCAATACCAAACGATACGGAAATAGAACCACTAATTTCTTTGTTTTTACCAGTAGGTGTTAAATCTGGAATCCTTTGATTAAAATTTGCTGGAATTGTGGTATTCTTAATCAACAACGGACTATACACACCATTTATTTTCTCTTTAAAGTTGATTAATAAATTGTTAAAGCCACGAAACTGATCATTCGTATCACTATCCGCTAAACCCAAATCCCCGTCCTTATCTTCATACCAAAAACGTATAAACATTAAAGAGTCTTTCCCACTTTCCGTTTTTAATAAATCAAGA
Organism: Bacteroidia bacterium; assembly: GCA_047620825.1. Lineage (GTDB taxonomy): Bacteria > Bacteroidota > Bacteroidia > NS11-12g > UBA9320 > UBA987. Next base: position 14,200 of record JBLHOC010000011.1, read on the forward strand.
GATTCGAGGCCGATAGTTGGTGCATAATTCCCGATATCGCCATTTCCACAACCCCATAACATAAATATGGTCGTGTAGACTAAACTGAAGTGAAGTGATTTGCTAATTTTGCGCTGCATGGATTTGCCAATTTCTTATAGCGACGTATTTAATGTAAAGGAACACAATTTTAACGAAATTGCTTTAGAAATATTTCGTCTACAAGCGGAAAAAAATGATGTCTATCGACAGTACTTAACACACATCAAGTGCTTACCACGACAGATATCACATTTTTTAGAAATCCCATTTTTACCAATAGCGTTTTTTAAAACCCATCGCGTCATAACGGGTCATTGGGAAACACACGAATCACGTTGTTTTAAGAGCAGCTCAACAACTGGAGTTGGCACTAGCAACCATTTTTATAATGACCTGAAGTGGTATGAGGCTTCGTTCCAAAAAGGATTTAACCAGTTTTTCGGAGCACCCGATGATTGGTGTATTTTGGCACTGTTGCCGAATTATATGGAAAATCAAAACTCATCTCTAATTACTATGGTCAATGCTTTGATAAATGATTCAAACCACACAAGGAGCGGCTTCTATCTAAATGAAAACGAAGCACTGATTTCCCAGCTGGAAGAGAATGAAGCCAAAGGAATAAAGACGTTATTGTTTGGAGTCACTTTTGCGTTGTTGGACATCCTTCCGATCATCACAGGTTGCTTTGAGCATTTAACCATTATGGAAACAGGTGGAATGAAAGGAAGACGTAAGGAGATTACACGTATAGAGTTACATGCTTTATTTTCCAAGGGTTTTCAAGGAGCTCGTATTTGCTCAGAATATGGCATGACTGAACTATTTTCACAAGCCTATATGCGCCCCGGATCTGGTTTTGAGACACCTCCTTGGATGCAAGTTCATTTGTCTCAGACAGACGACCCTTTCAGCAAACCAGTAGATGGCAAAGCTGGTTTAATCAATGTCATCGATTTGGCCAATATAGAATCTTGCAGTTTTATTGCGACATCAGATATTGGTAAAATGCTTAAAGATGGTAGTTTTGAGGTGCTGGGTCGATTTGATTTTAGCGAACAACGCGGTTGCAATTTGTTGATTGCATAAAGGATATGAAAAACACAAAACCATTCTTTCTTCTAATCGGGATTTGCGTTAGCACTATTGGAGGAGCTCAAACAAGGCTCCCCATTCATGCCCAAGTATCCATTTGTCAGAAGATGATGGAAAAGCCAGAAAACACTGTAAGCATTCAAGAGCTTAAATTTAATGGTAAACGTTCTCATTCCATTGGCCTTGGTGTAAGTGTCGATTTTGGGTTAAATCAATTGGGGAAAAGTGAGACTTTGTGGATGATTCATTCATCTGCTTATCTTTTTACCGTACCCATTCGATATTCAGCTAGAATGCCAAAAGACATCCACGGTTTTGACGCTGATGTAAATTGGACCTTTGAACGCTATGTCCCAGGCTTTGAAGCTTCACTTGAACTGCTTAGACAAACCAAAACTTCTGAAAAATGGAGCTTAAGGTTGGGCATTGGAGCAAATATTCAGGACATGTACATTAATCCTACGGTTCTTCAGCAATCTGCCATTGTGATTAAAGATGGGATCAGACAGAACCAACAGGTTGTTGATGCACTTTTTAACCCGTTTGGATTTGGAGCTGTCCCTCGTCAGAAGCAAGATTTGAGATTCAACCCTGTTTATACGGTTGGTTTATGCATGGACATTGATCAAAACAGGCAATTTGTAATCGACTTAAGAATTTGTCATTCTGGTCAAAGTATTGTTGAACCTTTTAACTTCTTATTCGGTGACACCGGAGACCTCATTTATAAAAAGTCGTACGTCGGTATTGACTTGGCTTATCGTTTTTCTTTAAACGACCAGTTATCGAACAAATGGATCAAGTGATTTAAGTTCGTCTCCTTCTTGATAGTCTAGATATGTAATAATAAATTGGAACATTTCATCTGTTGTTCTCATTAATGCGCCATCTCCGTCGTAACGCTCCGACACCTCTTTTGGTGGATTAAACGGATTATTTTTATTCTGTACCGTATTGTCAAATGTCGCTTCTACAACAATAGTTGTACCTGTTGGCAGTTTTAATATTTTGGGGAACGTATAAAAATATTGCCACCTAAAATCCCAACGGTTGATTCTAATAAGCGGGATGGTGTCATTATTTGGATCTATCGCAAATGCCCTCAAGTTCTTTCCAAGCAGATGCATATGTGGATTGATTGTCAATACGGATCTATCTGTTGGAATACGAAACCGAGTAGTAAAAGTCATAATGGTATCTGGCGGAATAATAAGCTGTGGTCGGATCGGACTTAAGCCATTTGTTCCAAGCATCATTTCTTTAGTCAATCGGGTTGGTGGTGTTTTACTGTAGAATATATTATAATGTGATTTATCCCAATAACCCTTTTGTGTTGGAGCGTAGTGCACATCTCTTGCAAAAAAGGCTGCTTTTTGATTGATCTCATAACCACCAATTCCTTCTGGATAAATTGTACCAATAACTCCTGGCAGGTAATTTATCGCACTGTGATAATACGTAGGTGTAGTGCCATCATCATTTAAAGTTTTTAACTCACGATATGCTCTGTCGTATTCCTCGGGATGAATCTCTTCATCCACCATTCTAATACCATCAAATACATTCGCCTTTTTATCTGACTCGTAATTGATTAAATCGGCATTCAAATGATGAATAAGCTGGTGCTCACCTGGAACAAATTCAATGGCTCGGATAAACGTATCATTTGGGATTTCAAATGGCGTTTTAACGATCAAAAATTTGTCTCTATTTGTGCCTTCAATAAACACAGAATCCATGTAAACGGTTACATCTGGGTATCCAAGATTTGAGACTTCACTAAACACTTTTGGCTCTGGCAATTTTGTGCTATCACCAAACCGTCCACCTTGTTCAATCCATTTATAAATGACCTTTTTTTCTATTTCAGACAGCACGTTTTCCCCTAGAAAATGGCTATAACTTGGATCGGCTGGCCATGGTGGCATGATGCCTTTTCTAATTACTTTTCTAATGGTCTTTTTTTTTCGAAACACAAATCTGTAATCGGTCAGTGAAAATGGCGCAGCACCATTATCCCTGTGACACATAACACAATGCTCGTTTACAATAGAAGCAACGTGATTGGCATAAAAGACCTCATGGGGTACTTCGAGTACTTGGGTATCAGACTCTCCCAGAATTAACCTTTTAACAGGGCCATAAGCCAGCAGTGTACAGATAAATGAGACTAGAAGTAATATTAGAAACCGCTTATTCCCCATCGATTTTGCCATGATACAAACTTAAAAATTACTGTTGTAAATGAGTCAATCTAACTCGATTACACAACCAATTGGTTCAACATAACGATTTAGAACTGGTTGTCCAGCAGTAAATGACTGCAACGCATCTTTAAAATAAAACGCCGTAGGCTTTAACTTTTTTTGACCCAAATCCGTTGCCCAATCGTCAAATTTACCTTGATATTGTACTGTAAAGCTTGAATCGATCAAGATGAATTCAGGCGTAACCGTTGCATTAAAACGTTTTGTTAACTCATACGTTTCATCCAAAATGATTGGTATGTCAAAACCAAAAGAATCCACAAAATGCTGGATCTCTGCGTTGGTATATTGATTGCTTGGCAACACGCCATAAAAAGACACCTGTGACGAAAACGTTTGAGACAACATTATAAAGTCTGAGCTATAGGTTTGACATAATGGACAATCAGGAGCCAACCACATTAAAGCCACGTTACGGTTTTCGAGGCTTACAACATTTTGATTTGCTGTTACATACCTGCCGGTTTGAACATCAGCACACCCTACAAATGAAATAATTATAAGGCCAATTAACAGTCTAGTTGACATCATTAACTTGGTAGTTATCCGCTTTAACTAATATTTTGCCGATGAGTTTAGACAACTTTCCGACATCAACAGCATTGGAAAGTGGTAACTGATAAGCGGTATATTTTAGGCTAAAAATGATATTGCCATCGCTTGTGTGTTCTTTCACTTTCATTTCAGATTGGTCTTTATAAACAAACTCTACAAATTGCTTGTCTTTATACGTCCCATTGACTTGGTTGATATGATCCAATTCTAAAATTGGAATTTGAAAATGAAGGGTATGGTTATCTTTATTTGTTAATACGTAATGCAATGTATTACTGGGTTGGTTAAAGAAACAAACTGTATTTTCTATCTCCTTTTGATTATACGAGTGAAACCCATAACTGAATCCAGGTTCACTCGTCACCAACATATTTTGTAATTTATTCAACAACTGTCCAGATTTCTTGTATTCGTAGAACGACAGTTTTTCAGTGACCCCAAGCTGGCCATACACGTTACTCGCCAACAAGGCAATTATTAAAAATCCAAGTTTCCGCATCATCTTAATTCGAAATTTTTACCTAGGTATACGGACCGAACACGCTCATCGTCTGCTAATTCTTGCGCTGAACCAGACATCAAAATTTCTCCTTCAAATAACAAATAAGCTCTATCTGTGATTTTAAGTGTTTCGTGCACATTGTGGTCTGTAATCAAAACGCCAATATTCTTTTTGGTCAATTTGCGAATGATCTCTTGAATATCTTCCACCGCAATTGGATCTACACCAGCGAATGGCTCATCTAGTAAAATGAAATTTGGACTCACAGCGAGGGCTCGTGCGATCTCAGTTCTTCTTCGTTCTCCACCCGACAACACATTCCCCATGTTTTTGCGCACTTTAGTCAGACTAAATTCTGAGATTAGTGATTCCAACTGTTCCCGTTGCTCTTCTTTGGGCATGGAAGTCAATTCCAGCACCGCTTTGATATTGTCTTCTACTGTTAAGTTTCGAAAAACTGACGCTTCCTGTGGTAGATATCCAACACCCTGTCGGGCTCTTTTATACATGGGTTGTTTCGTTATCTCTTTATCATCAAGAAACACTTTGCCCTCATCTGGTTTGATTAAACCCACCACCATATAAAATGTGGTCGTTTTTCCAGCACCATTTGGTCCAAGCAATCCAACGATCTCCCCTTGTTTGACCTCTAAATTTACTTTATTAACAACCTTCCGGCGTTTATACTGTTTGACTAAATTTTCCGCTCTTAAAATCATTTATTGAGATACTATCGCTCTACTTAAGATGACAAAAGTAAATGTCTGGTTGCTTATCTTACCTATAGTCAAGACCAATTCCACCTTAATTCATACCAAATTTTCATTCGAAACGTTTGATAGTATATATTTGCAAAGGTTCGACATATTAAAAGAATTATGAACAAAATGAATAAATTTATAGCGTTTGTCTGTGTAATGACATTTAGTATTGGTGCTGCAAGCGCTCAATTCTATTTAGGCCCAAGAGTTGGATTAAACATGTCCAACATGTCGTGGAACACAGCTGGGGTTGACAATATATCCGAAATGGGATTTCATGGTGGAGCAACAGCTCGTTATCAGTTTATGAAAAAACTATCCGTTCAAATGGACGCGATGGTATCTACTATGGGTAATAAACAGAAGTTAATTCAAACTTCAGATGCTGGTACCACAACAACAGAAACAACAACAAAATCTATGTACGTTCAAGTACCTATATACATCAGCTTTGAACGACCAATTATGCCCGACAACTTGGTACCATATCGTGTAAAGAAGACATCGGCTTCTTTTCATTTGTATGGTGGTGGTTTCTTCGGATACGCTTTGTCTGCCACGCAGGGCACAAAACTTAGTGTTGACAATGTTCTAGTAACACCAGCTATACAAGGCGATATCGACTCAAAGAATTACAATGCCATTGATTTTGGGATTATGGGTGGATTAGGCATGTCATTCAAAATGGATGAGCATGACACAAAACGAATTGGTTTAGACGCTAGATATTTTTTGGGTATGTCTAACTTTGATAAGCGTGCAGGTTATACTGCTACAAACAGTGCCATTCAAATATCAGTGATGTTCACGCAAAAGCTTACCAAGCGATTGTATACAACTCGTCACAAGAGATAAAAGATTTATTTAATAAATTAAAAGAGGGCATTGCCCTCTTTTTTTCTGTCCTTATTTTTGGTTGACTAAATCCCAGATAAGGTCAGACTCGTAGCCTTTATTAAAACAATAATTAGCGACCTTTCTATTTCGATTAAACACGTTATCAAGGCTTTTATAGTCTCTTTGCTTTTTTTCAATTATCGATTCCAACGTCTGTATGTACTCGTCATCGTCAATTTCGCTTAGCCCTTTGCGTTGACAATACTCACTAATTTGACGACGTTTGAGTTCTGCAACAATTTTAAGTCTCCCCCACTTTTTAATATTGAATTTTCCGCGTGCATATGCCCTAGCAAACCTTTCCTCGTTCACAAAGTTCGATTCGATTAGTCGCATGATGAGTTCCTCTACATCACCTGTATGCAGCCCATATTCGTACAGCCGATTCCGCACTTCTTTGTGACAGCGCTCTTGATAAGCGCAGTATTTCTGAATGGCTATCCAACTTTGGTTGTAGTCTTTTTTTATTTCTTTGTTCATAGAAGTGCCGACGTCTTCTTATCTATGCCGAGACAACCTTCATAAGTTCCGCTATTACATTCTATGATGCTGACGTTCCCTTTGTTATCTTTGTTCGGTGCAATATAGTCTTGCGAAAATAACTGAAATAGTTAATGGTCAATTGGTTGGAGATCCCAACTTAATAATTGAAGAAATCTTCACAGATAGTCGCAAGAAAACGAATGCACTTGGTTCATTATTCTGTGCCATCAAAGGAGAACAACACGATGGACATAATTATATTCAAGGACTAATTGAAACCGGTTTCACGAGTTTCATTATTGAATCTAAGGACAAGTCGGTTGATGATACAGCTAATTACATCGTAGTTCGAAATACTTTGGAAGCCTTACAACAAATTGCGGCATACCACAGAAGTATGTTTAAGCATCCAGTGGTAGGTATAACTGGCTCCAATGGAAAAACGATTGTAAAAGAATGGTGTTATCAGTTGTTGTATAGACAATTTAGTGTCTCTCGAAATCCACGTAGTTATAACAGTCAAGTAGGTGTTCCGCTTTCGATTTTGTTACTGCAACCTACACATGCCATCGGAATCTTTGAGGCAGGTATTTCCGAGCAAGGGGAAATGGGAAAATTAGAAACCATTATCCAACCGGAAATAGGGATCTTTACCAATATTGGGGACGCTCATTCAGCAGGTTTTGGAAACGAAACAGCTAAGATTTACGAGAAATTAAACCTTTTCAAACACAGTGCCTATTTAATTTATAGGCGTGAAGACAATCTGTTAACAGATATTATTGATCGGTTTGTTGAAGAACACAATATCCATCCTATTACATGGTCTGATTCAAACAGAGCAAATGTTAAAGTGCTCGAGCGCACAACCCTACCTGACCAAACCAAAGTCACAGTACAATTTGGTGCGAAAAAAACAACTGCATTACTTCCCTTTACGGATGAAGCATCTTTTGAAAATGCGTTGCATGCTTGGGTTTTGGCTTTGCATTTCGAGGTAGACCCAGCCAAGCTACTTGAAGGTTTAAGTGGCTTACAACCAATCGAAATGCGTTTAAATCAGAAGGCTGGTATTAACCATTGTCTTCTGATTTCTGATTTTTACAACTCAGACCTAACTTCTATTGAAATTGCACTAGATTGGGCAAACCAACGACATAGTCAACTAAGCAAAACCATCATTATTTCAGATGTTGAACAATCTAGTTTAGCGGATCGTGATTTATATACTGCTATCCATAACCTGCTGATTAAGCATAATTATACACGATTAATCGGCATCGGTCCAAGAATTACGGCGTGTCAGTATCTATTTGATTTGCCTCATCAACAATTCTTTGAATCTACGGAGGCATTTGTAACTGGAATAGACACCAATATGTTTTCGCACGAAGCTATATTACTCAAAGGAAGCAGGTCGTTCAAATTCGAGCAGATAGAAAAACAGTTACAGTTAAAAGTGCACAATACTGTGTTGGATATTAATCTCAATGCACTTCAACAAAATCTAAATTATTTTAAGTCGATAATCCAAGACCGAACCAAGATAATGGTGATGGTTAAGGCTTTTTCGTATGGAAGTGGTGGAGATGAGATTGCGCATTTTCTGCAATTTAATAATGTTGACTATTTGGGCGTGGCTTATGCCGATGAAGGAGTTGCCTTACGTAAAAAAGGGATTAAGCTACCAATCATGGTCATGAACTCTGATGAGGACTCTTATGACGTTATGCTGGACTATGATTTAGAGCCAGAGTTATACAATTTTAGAAGTTTAAACATGTTTGCGAGTGCTGTAAAAAAGAAAGCAATCGGCACTGCGAAAGCGCATATAGAAGTAAACACAGGCATGAATCGTTTAGGTTTTAACTTATCGGAAGTTGATCAAGTTATTACCGCTTTATCTGAAGAGCCAAGCATCCAAATACAATCCATTTTCAGCCACTTTGCTGGGTCTGAAGATAAATCTCTTGATAGTTTATCCATCGGCCAGATAGCTAGTTTAAATACCTTTCAAGTCAAGTTTAAGGCCGGCTTAGGCTATAGTCCAATAAAACATATCGCGAATTCAGCGGGAGCTATCCGATTTAAAGAAGCACAGATGGATATGATACGTCTAGGTGTTGGCTTATATGGTTTTCATCCCTCAGATGCCAAGGATAAAAATATAGCCGCGGTGGGTACTTTAAAGTCATTCATTTCCCAGATCAGGGAGGTATCGGCAGGGGAAGGCATTGGTTACGGTCATCTTGATACGGCCACTCATGATCGAAAAATCGCTGTTGTAGCCATTGGCTATGCCGATGGATTAAGCAGATTGTTAAGTCTTGGTACTGGTTGGTTTTCTATAAACAATCATGCCGCTAAAATAGTGGGCAACATTTGTATGGATATGACGATGTGCGATGTTACGGATATAGACTGTGAAGAAGGAGATGAAGTCATCATTTTTGGCAAATCACCTTCAATCGTTGATTTAGCCAAGCTCACGAACACGATTCCTTATGAAATTATGACGTCCATTTCGCAACGCGTAAAGCGCGTCTATTCTTCTGAATAGAGGAAAACTTAAACCGACTCCAACGATTTATTTTTATTGTATTCTACGATTATCCACAAAATAACAACACTCGTGGTTGCCGCGAAAAAGCACCAAATAGATAATATTCTATCGCTAATAAATATTTTCGTCCCAACGTATGCTAGTATGTTCATGATGCCGAGTAACCAAGTTTTTGATGTTGTACATATGATTGTTGGAAGGACAGTTACCAACAGATAAAGAGCACCAAACCACAAGTGCAAAGTCTTCGAAAAGTCGAAATTATAGGTGATGCTAAAATCGAGTATCTCGGCTTTTCCATTTCTAAAGAGCAGGACGTATGCCAGCGTAGCACTCACAAAAACGCCAAGATAAATGAAGTATTGAATTATCTTTTTTCGGCTTGCATCTGCCTCAATCGCATGGCGTATGGAACCCAAGTCGGCCAAACGATCCAAGCAAAAACTATAAAGCCAGATGAGCTGATACCTTCGAGATATGCAAAACGCTCATACAATAACGAAAGCCAAACAAAACCTTCAGATAATTGCTGAATACCAAAAAACAGTGGGATACAAGCCAAAATGCGTGTGGGGTAATCGGTGGCTTTCTTCAGAGAAATAACCCCTACGGTCGTAATCACTACCGCTGCTGTAAAACTAGCTTCTGGAGAAAAACACATTTTGAAATTGTTTGTTATTTGTAAAGCTAACAATTTTCTAAAACAAGATAGCTACAATTATTTAGGACAGTAAATAACGGATAAGTCACAATATTAAATTAACATCGAACACTATGGCAATTACAAAACCACAACTCATCCTTGAGATGTTCATCCTTTTTATTGTCATGCCATTGGTTCTATTGGTTGATATTCATCCCGGCATAAAAGCTTCTGTAATCCTATTGGCCGTTGTTTATGCGGTTCGGATTGTTGTCAAATTAAAATTGGTAAACCGGCAAGAACTCTATGCCTTGCCACGTGACAAATATTGGAAAAACATCTTTATGCGTTTCGGGCTTTTGATTGTCCTTACAACAACTTTTATGTTGCTTTTTCATCCAGACGATTTATTTATTGTTGGACGAAGGAACTTGGGTATGCTTATAGGGATTAGCCTTTTTTACAGCTTATTCTCGGTATATCCACAGGAGTTTTTATATCGCAGTTTCTTTTTCGAACGATACAAAGGGTTGTTTAGCAACACAAGATTTACAATTCTTGTGAATGCCGTTTTATTCGCGTTTGCACATATCGCTTTCAAAAACGTATTGGTACTGGCCATGACTTTTGTCGGAGGACTTGTATTTTCAATGACCTTTCTGAAAACTAAATCATTACTGCTAACCAGTATTGAGCACGCCCTTTATGGATGTTGGTTGTTTACGGTAGGTATGGGCGAAATGTTGGCATTCCCTATTCCTGAATAAGACGAACGTAAAGACATACAGCTGAATCAGTTTAAGTATGGCTAAACACTAATGGATTTAGTTTCTTCAAGAAGTGTTGGGGATCTCGCTACAAAGTCTTCAATGATCTTGAAAAAGTGCAGTATATCGTCTTCTGTGTTATTTGCACTAATGGTAACTAATCGAACGAAAGTCACTTCCTGAAATGAGCCAAATCCAACCACGGTTTGACCTTCTTCATATAAGGCAGTACATAGAACATCAGGATCGATGTTCTTATAATTAAAGCAGACAGAAATTGACGAATCGATACCATGATGGTTGTAGTCAGGGTGATTGACAACATAGTCTCTAGCTACTTGCGCTAAACGAAACTGTTTGTCGATGATTGTCTCTAGTCCGTTTGTCCCAATCGACTTCCATAAAGTCCAAAACTTAAGTGCGTCGTTTCTTCTACCACATTGAAATGATGTCTTACCTAAATTGTATTCATCATCATCGGTCTGATAAAGATAATCAGCTTCATTACTGAAGGAATTAACCAAATTAGATTTATCCTTCACCAATATTACGGAACAGGTTAATGGAGTCCCAAGTAACTTATGGGCATTATAACTGAACGAATCTGAGCGTTCTAATCCTGCCATCAGTGGCTTATAGGTCTTACTAAAAATAGCACCTCCGCAATATGCCCCGTCTACGTGTAACCAAACGTTGTATTTATCGCAAACATCAGCAATGGCATTAATTGGATCAAAAGAACCAAGAACAGTAGTTCCGGCCGTTGCGTTTACATAAAATGGTTTGAAACCAGCTTTAATATCTTCTTGCATCGCATTGTTCAATGCCTCTGGCATCATGCAACCGAAATCATCTGCGTCAATGTACCTGACGTTCTTTCGTCCGACTCCAGAAAAACTTGCATTTTTAGCATTCGAATAATGAGATATTCTTGATGTATACATCACCAACCGACTCTGAATGCCCGTCTCTTTTGCTTGTGGTTCAGCTCGATCTCGGGCCATTACAAGTGCCATGTAATTACTCATTGAGCCACCTGTAGGTATTGTGCCTCCACTTTTAGCACCGTAACCAATTTGTTCGCAAGACTTTTTAATAAGCTCCATTTCTACGGCCACTTGAGGTCCTGCGACCTTATAGGTATACATGCTGTTATTAAGCATCACTGCTAACAAATCTCCAAGGATGGCTTTGCTTTGGCGGCCTCCAAAAAGTTGATTAAAGAATAATTTGGTTGCTGTTTTAGGTGTCGCAATTACGAGCTCCTTTAGCCTTTCTTTTAATTCTTCGTCGACAATGGGATTATCTCCAAGTGTCAAATCCAGTTTGTGATGTAAATCAGGAATCTCAATACGCTCAGCTACAGGGTTTTCTTCTTCTTCATCCAGCAGCACTTCCACTAATTCATTGAAAAGCTTTAAATCTGATTGAAGTAATTTCCTGGGTTCACTCATATGACTATACAACAGCCGAACGTAAACGATAGTTTGTCCGTAACTCGGTGCAAAGCTAACAGACTTAAGCACTTCTCCAGATTCGTCGACCTTATTCCAATAGGTATGACAAGATATTAAGAAGAAGTTAACACACTCTAAACTCAATGTACACGGGGCATCACCTCTATTTAAAAAGCTTCACTTGTCTAAAAAGAGCATTTATCTACATTATACCATAAGTTATCCTAAGGATGTCGCAATGAGAAAAAAGGTACGCCTCAAAAGCGTGATAATGCTAATTTCGTTGCAGATTTTAAAAATAGATGACAGACCAGAACAAAAAGTCGGAAAAGCCAGCTGAACAATTGACCAAAAGTGAGATTGAAAGGTGTATTGCTATTTTAGAAAATCTAAACGCCAACACCAACCAAATATTTGAAATTCCAAGTGACTTGCGACTGTCTTTGATTAAAGAAGCAGGACGTTTTTCGAGACCAAGTAAAGAGGAATTCTATCGACGAAAAAAAGAAGCCAAGAAAGCGCAAAAGCGTAAACGATTTGCGGATGATAAAAAATCCCGGAACAATACGGGTATCAGAAGTGCACGTGAAGCGACTGTGTTTATTGCACCAAAGATGCTCGCAGCCCATTTAGAAAGCATAGATACCGAACCCACTAAGGTTGCTCCAAGAAATTGCTATGTCTGTAAGACCGTTTTTGATACGCTTCATCATTTCTACGACACCATGTGTCAGGAATGTGGTGATTTTAATTATGCCAAACGTTTCCAGGATTGTGATTTAACGGACCAGGTTGCCTTGGTCACAGGTTCGCGACTTAAAATTGGTTACCACATTACTTTGATGATGCTTCGTGCCGGAGCAACAGTAGTTGCAACAACTCGTTTTCCGATTGACAGCGCTATTCGTTATTCTAAGGAATCTGATTTTGATCAATGGGGACATCGACTCAAAATACATGGTTTAGATTTAAGGCACATTCCAAGTGTCGAGATCTTTTGTAATTATATGGAACAGCAATACGACCGATTGGATATTCTAATCAACAATGCTGCTCAAACCGTTCGACGGCCTGCTGGATTTTATGCCCATTTGATGCCCAATGAACAACTACATTATGCAGACTTAAATGATAATGTTCAAATGTTGTTGGCGAATCATTTGACTTGCCTGGATGAACTACAAAACTTAGGCGACTCATTTAACAAAGAACAAAATAAGAATATCCCAGTAACGTGGCACGGCAAACAATTAGGGATTGGCTTAAGCGCCTCTGCTCAATTGTCACAGATTCCGTACACCATTGATGGTGCGTTACAAGCTGAGGAGGTTTTTCCTGTAGGCAAATTAGATGCAGACTTGCAGCAGGTGGACTTGCGTAAAACGAACAGCTGGCGGCTTGTATTGGGTGAGATTGAAACCAATGAAATGCTAGAAGTGCAGTTGGTGAATTCCGTCGCTCCATTTGTTTTGAATAACAGACTGGTTAAGCTCATGAAAAAAGAGAATACTGGTATGAAACACATTATTAATGTTTCGGCTATGGAAGGTAAGTTCCATCGGTTTCATAAAGAATCAAGACATCCGCATACCAATATGGCAAAAGCGGCATTAAACATGATGACCTTGACCTCATCTGGTGAACTCGCAAAGTTTGGGATTTACACAAACGCGGTGGACACAGGATGGGTTACTGATGAAGATCCGGCGGAGTTGGCTAAACGCAAAGAAGATGTACACGACTTTCAACCACCGTTGGATATTGTTGATGGTGCGGCGCGTGTTTTAGATCCGTTATACGACGGCATCAATACTGGCAAACATTGGTCGGGCAAGTTCTTAAAAGACTATAGACCTATAGATTGGTAATCGGTTAAGCCTTAAATTACGGCTCCAAGATTTATATTAGATTGAAACCATTCATAACAGTCGCCACCTTTACGTACCCATCCGAGTTGATGGTTGTTCGGTCGAGGTTGGAATTTGAAGGTATTGAGTGTTTTGTCAAAGATGAATTAACCGTACAAGTCAATAACTTTTACTCACAAGCCATTGGAGGTATTGAATTACAAGTTAAATCAGAAGACGTAGAAAATGCCTTGGTTGTGTTAACAGAAATGGGTCACGTTCAAACCAACCGGAAGCGTGTCAGGAAATCGCCACTTCTTACAGTGACAGATTATATTCCAGTATTAAATAAATGGCCATTAAGTCTAAGGTTGCTTGTTTTAATACCTTTATTTCTTGCACCGCTGATCTATTTCATTCAGGTTAAAACACAACCTTCTTTAAATAGTCTGCTGGCACAAACATGCTGGTGCGTTAATACCATTGAACATAACGGCAATTCACAATCATTCAATTATCTACCTGAACCAGCTATATATTCACAATATCAATCTTGTGAAGTACAGTTAAGTATTGATAGCGACTATCACATCTATTTACCTAATGGAACAGACCAAATCAAAGGTCATGTGATGTTAAGAAATGATTCTTTAGAAATTTATGGATTAGACACCCTCCAGAACAAGTATCATCACGTATACAAAGTCGATGTTAACGGACATAGACTAACCTTAACTTCCTCCACCACCAAAATATGGTGTACTAAAACATTGGGATTTTTATGGCTATAACGATTACCACGTGCATCCATTGTGGTTCTGACAACGTCTCGAAGCCTCAACGTTCTCGTCGTACGATGGCTATATCCTTTCTTTTGCTGGGTTTCCCAATTCCATGGATGTCAAAGACAATCCATTGCTTTGATTGTGGTGAAGATTTTAAGGTAGAAAAACCAATTTAGTTATTTCAGTCTGATATCGATGACCATAATCTCTATGGTCGAGTTTCCTCGAAAAGAGTTCTCTTCAATGGTATACATAACATCAAATCGACGGCCATTTTTCAATTCAGGGTAAAGGTGTCCAAACCCAAAAGCAGTTGCGCCAATGGCCTTATCTGTAGGGCTAGAAACTAAGTTTAGTTTCAAATGCGTCCCTCCTTTTCCCATGGTACGTGCGTTACCGGTATCCCAAACCATAGTCGACACAAAAACTGGTTTCATATTGTCTGGACCGAATGGAGCAAAGCGTTTTAGTTTTAGATACAATGATTCCGAAACACTTTTTAGGTTCAACTCTGCTTCGTAATACAGTTTGCGGGTCAATTGATCTTGAGTCAGTTCTATCGCTTCCTTTTCAAAGGCCTTTTTAAAGCCCTCTAATTGTTCCGGTTTTAGCGTTAATCCTGCTGCATACTTGTGCCCTCCGAATTGCAGTAGATGTGCTTTACAATTTAAAATGGCGTCATGGATATTATAGTCCTCGATTGATCGAGCTGAACCAACTATTTTGTCCCCAGATTGTGTTAATACAATTGTTGGTTTGTAGTGGTGTTCAAGCAAACGACTGGCAACAATGCCCACAACACCTTTATGCCAACTCGCATTATAGACCACGGTGGTCTTTTTTTCTGCGTAGTGTTTGTCCTTCCGTAAAATATCCAGGGCCTCATCTGTAATGGTTTGATCAAGCGCTCGTCGCGTGACGTTTAGTTCATTTAATTTTTCGGCTAGCTCATCGGCTTGCACGTCGTTTTCCGCCAACAGTAATTTAACAGCGGTTTTGGCACTTGCTAATCTACCAGCTGCGTTAATTCTTGGCCCAATCATAAAAACGATATTCGTTATGTCGATTTCACGTTGAGTCATGAATTTATCCATGATCATCTTCAATCCTTTGGTTGGATTTTGATCTAACTTAATTAAGCCGTGAAAGGCTAAGACTCTGTTTTCGCCAGTAATTGGGACTAAATCGGATGCAATACTAACGGCGACCAAATCCAAACTATCAAAAGCCATAGCTATTGGCAATTCCCATTTGGTGCACAAGGCTTGTGTTAGTTTAAAACCAACGCCACATGCTGATAATTCTTTAAAGGGATATGTACAATCTGGTCGTTTTGCGTCCAACACTGCCACCCCATTTGGCAAAGTATCACCCACTTCATGGTGATCACAAATGATAAAATCTATACCCGCTTGTTTTGCTTTTTCGACTAGGTCTACGGACCGGATTCCACAATCAAGGGTTATAATGAGGTTTACCTTTTTCTCGATTGCTAAGTCTACAGCTTGTTCCGAGAGTCCATACCCTTCTTTTTCACGATCGGGAATGTAGTAATCTATGTCTGCTACAAACTGTCGGAGAAACGAATACATTAAAGCAACGCTTGTGGTACCATCGACATCATAATCGCCATACACCCAAACCTTCTCATCGTTGTTTAACGCCTGATCGATTCGAATTGTGGCCAGATCCATGTCTTTCATTAAGAACGGATCGTGGAGGTCACCAATTTGAGGATTAAAGAATATTGACGCTTGTTCCTTTGTCGTTATCCCCCGAGCCAGAAGTAATTGAGCATAAAACCCATTTACACCTAACTGTTTGGCTTGGCTTGACAAGGCTTCTGATGTTAAGTCAATTTTCTTTATCCAACTGGCTGGCATGGCATTTTAATTTGCCAGAGTAATCTCTACACTTGAAAGGCTAATGAATGCTCTAACACGGTTTTCGATTTCGGTTTGAGTTAAACCAACCAATCGTTCCGTCCCGAACTTTTCTACGCAAAAAGAAGCCATGGCTGAACCATAGATTACCGCACGTTTCATATTTTCAAAGGAGATATCATCTGTTTTTGCAAGGTAAGATATAAATCCGCCAGCAAACGAGTCTCCGGCTCCTGTCGGGTCGAATACTTCTTCTAACGGCAAAGCTGGTGCTGAAAAGACATTGTTTTCGTTAAATAGTAACGCACCGTGTTCTCCTTTTTTGATCACTAAGAAGCTTGGTCCCATGTCCATAATCTTCTTACTCGCCTTCACCAAACTATATTCTCCACTTAATTGGCGAGCTTCTTCATCATTGATAATTAATACGTCAACCTTTTTTATAGTCTCTACTAATTCTGGCAGCGCGATATCCATCCAGAAGTTCATGGTATCCATGGCAACTAGTTTTGGACGAGTCTTCAGTCGGTCGATTACAGTGTGCTGCACCTGAGGAGAAAGGTTCCCTAACATCAGGTATTGGCAATCTTGATAGCTCTCTGGGACAACCGGATCAAAGTTTTCTAACACGTTGAGTTCTGTTACTAAGGTATCGCGACTATTCATATCGTTGTGATAACGGCCACTCCAGAAGAAAGACTTTTCACCTTTTTTGATTTGGAGACCGTCTGTATTCACACCCATGTTTTGCAACAAATTGATGTGTTCCTGAGGAAAATCCTCACCAACAACAGCAACTAGATTCACGTCATCAGTGTGGTACGACGACACCATAGAGATGTACGTAGCGGCTCCACCGATTATTTTATCCGTCTTCCCAAAAGGTGTTTCAATAGCGTCAAAAGCGACACTTCCAATTATCAATAAACTCATCTTAAAATTTTTGCAAAAATGCACTAAAAATAATCTTAAATTATTTTTCTAAAAAAAGATTTTGAGTCTCACCGAATACGTTATTTTTGCACCTCTTTTAGAAAAAGCCTCATTAGCTCAGTTGGTTAGAGCAACGGACTGTTAATCCGCAGGTCCCAGGTTCGAGTCCTGGATGGGGCGCCACTTAAAGTGCTGAACCCTTGTAAGTTAAAGACTTATGAGGGTTTTTTGTTTTAGGGTACAATATAGGTACAACACCCTCGTCTCTTTTAATGAATTAATTCAGTCCTTGACGCCTTTCTAGTTTTTGAATAATTCTTCTATAACGTCAGACGATATTGCCTTTAAAATGCATTTCATCCAACTTTTAGGCTAATTTCTTTCTTGTCTCAGTCCTTTTTTTTCGTGTACGACTTACATCTATCTGTGAGCCAATCTACCAAATCCAAAAAGACCTAGCAGTTTCAAACCAGCTTTAAAAAGATTGGATTTTCATTAACAGTTTTACACCCAACAGGCAGGGTTCAACACAAAGCATATTCAACCGCAGCCCTACTGCACTGCATTACAGCTTAATTGTCAGCAAGTCGTTTAGTTTATTT
>JBLHOC010000012.1:0-32159 GCA_047620825.1 Bacteroidia bacterium
TAAACGAAGCCTATTTGCGTGTGTATCGTAATAAAGAAGCTGGAGGAGCGGACAATGTTCAGGTTACCGAACTAAAATCTATTCTAAAAACTCACGGAACCAGCTTCAACGTCCTCCATTTTTGGGTCACTATACTTGTTTGTAAGACTAAAATGAATTGAGGTCAAAATAACTAACCCAACGATTACATGAATAACATGAAACACCGTTAGCGTCCAATAAAAAGAAAAAAAGGTGTTAGTGCTCATCACTAACCCTGTTTCTATTTTGGAAGCATACTCAAAAGATTTTAAGACTAAAAAACAACACCAAAAAGCATAGTGGTGAACAAGTATTTTTTGGCTTTTGGAATTTCATTTTGCTTTAATAAATGCACCGTAGTCGCCATGAAAAAACTACTGGTCAATAGTAAGACAGTATTTATGGTTCCGAAAGTTACGTTTAACTGCAACCTAGATTCGTGAAACAGTATAGGGTCTTGTTTCCCATAATAGGCCATTGTTATCAGTGCAATGCCAAAAGTGAATAACTCTAAATAAATGATGATTCAAAGTAGGAGTCCACCTGGAGGGTAGTATAAGTTTATATAATCAATTTGCATTTTTTATCTAATGGGTTTATAACGTTTTGGCAATGCCCAGTATTATGCCATAAGTTGCTATTGATTATTGGTTTTATTGTATGTCGTTTTTAATATTTTCAAACTAACAAAGTACATATCGATTTTACTCTTACCCTTCACTTCAATTTTATCGCGATGTTCAAAAGCAAATTGTGAGCCAATGCCAAGCGGTGTTAACGGTATCGCCCTAAATGTCGTATTGGACTTTTGTTACGCCAACAATGCCAGCTACAAAGGGGCCTGTATGAATACCCCCCGCATTTTAAAAGCGTGCTCTCCAGTAGCTTCCTTTTCTATGTGAAGTTGGGTGATAATATGTTGCATTTCTAATGTGACAAACACGGTATTTTTTACTGAATCATCCAAGGGGGCATGGAGACCACCTGCAGCCATATAAGCATCTCCAATGGTTTTGATTTTCTCGACTTAGTACTTTTTACATATGCCATCAAAAGCTTCAATACAATGATTTATGTTGGTTACTAAATCTTTTGCACTCATTGTTGCTGAGGTAAGTGGGTAGTTCGTGATGAAGTTGCTATAAGGCTTAATTCTCTTTCATTCGCTGTAAAGTGAAACGTGTCTACTTTCACTACGAATGAGACATCCCTATACTTTTCAAATAAGAAATGGTGATGATCTATTATGCTGTAGTATTAAGAAATACTCGTATGGCCTCTTTGGTCGTCTTGGTTACTGTATAATTATTTTACCTGTCTGAACAAGTCCCAAACCATTTTCTATTCGATAGAAATAAATCCCTTTTGCATAATGGCTAAAATCAATCACAGTAGCTACTGATAGTAATCTAGTTGAATAGGTGATTTCGCCATATAGGTTATATAATGCTAGTTTGGACGGTTCCATATTGTCAACCACTATGGTAAGCATCCCTGTGCTTGGGTTTGGGAAAATAGATAGGTTTTGGTCAACTCGAATTTCATTCCTCCCAGTTAAAGGCGACTTGTATTCGTGAGCGCCAATATCAAATCCCATTCCTTGAGGTCGAGCGCTTTTGTCGATATCGTCGAGAACGAATGACGTAAGATTTGTACCTTGGTCAACTACGTTAGGATTTGATGCTGCAAGACGCAAATTTCCAGAATTTACGTTCTGATACCAACTCGGTTGTGCGTTTGTTAGATTGGTATTGAGTGTCGCCTTACCTCCATTACGGGAAGCTATGGACTGATTTGTTAAGTTGTTTTTTATGTCCACATTAGTCGTAGCGTTGTAACGGTATTCAATGGCGTTAAAATATTCTATGTGAATTGTATTATTGTAGACCCTTGTGTCAGGAGAGGTTTCCAGGCTAATACCTACATCGTTGTACTGACCCGTACCGTCATTGTAAATCATATTGTTTCGAATGATACCACCTGTGTTCTGACTACTTCCTAAGCCAAAACCTATGCCTCTGTCGCAGTTCACGATAAGGTTTCTTTCCACAGTATTGTTTGAGCTACTATCCCAAAAATGAACAGCATGCTCAGCAATTGCTTTGGATGGACTGATGATACTTTTAAATACATTATCTCGTACCAACCAATCAACCCCTTTATGGATATCCAAACCCCCAATGTACCACTCTGGACCAATCCCCATAGGATATTCCATCAAAGCGCATTGAACAACGGCAGAATCAATACTGGAAGCGCCTGTGGATCCTTTTATCATCTGCTCAAATGTGTTTTGAATTCGAACATTGTGAACGAAGAGATTATGACCGCTCACTTGTATGCCATGATTTGCAACTTCTTTTATCGTAAGGTCTGCAATGGTTACATTATTCCCAGAGACTAAAAAGCCATTTTCGGTGCTACTTCTACTCACCATGCCTCCACCACGAATAATCACTGAATCTCTGTTGCCAGACAAACTTCTAATCACAACGTTGTCTGCTGCGATGTGAGGAAAAGAGACTGTGGAAGCGATTTGATATGTTCCGTTAGCAATGAGGATAGTCATATTGCCGCCGCTTGAGTTGGCTTGGTTAAGGGCATTTTGAAATGTAGAAATAGAGTTTACCGTTACTTCAGTCCCAATCGTCAAATTGCATGGAGTTACAGTATTCTCCAGCACTTGTGTCGTGGTGCAATCACAGTTTTGTGCTTGCGACGTAAGACCAGCTGCAATTAAGAAAAAGGCAATAAAAGCATAGATTGTTACTGTTAATATCTTCATAATCATTTCAAGATTTAATTTTCGTCAACGTTGTGACTAAAAGATGTAGCTTCGTTTTTTTGTGAATATACAAATTCGGGTTTAAACCTTCTTGAATAGAAGCGTGAAGCAGGATACGGTTAGTTAGTTTTTGTTTTTTAGCAATGAAGTGATTTGATTCGCAGCGACCTGGGCTTCTTTTAGTTTCTTCACTAAGATTCAGATGTGAAATGTTTTGGCAATGCGTAGTAGTATGCCGCAAGTTGCTATTTATTATTGGTTTTTTTAGAGGCCGTTTCTCCTATTTTAAATCGATAAAAAACAGAGAGCTTTAAAAGCCAACTGTCGGAGAAGTCAGTGTTAACCTGCGTGCGATTATCTCCAAAATAGAACAGTGGAAGCGCAAGGGAAACCTTGTCATTGTACATACGATATAACCTCCCAACGGATCGTCCAACGCCCAATTGGAAATTTAATCCATTTTTTGTGCCATATTGGAGATAAGTGTAGACGTCGTTCGCAGATTTTACCAAATAACGATCTGCTTCAGCTCCTACAGTCGTGTTTACATTATAACTCCTAATTTGACCTTTAAAGTTTAGTCCGAATCGAACACTTTTGGTCATTGAATAATTGAGATCTACGGAGAGTGGTAGAAGTACTTTTGCCTCAAATTTTTCAGAAGGGTTTAAGTGATAAAAACCAAATATGGGAACGATAAATGGACCGAACAGCTCAGTGTTTCCGTACACACCGAATTTGTAGTTAAAGTGGTCTGTTTTGATGTATTTCATCAACACAACAGCGCCGAGCTGAAAATCGCGATTGGAGATAAACTTAAAGTCGGAAGAAATTTTAGGGAGTAACATGTAGGTGCCACTCCATTTTGAATTGTGCTTAACGTTCGCTCCCAATTTTAGGGTTACACCCGTCAAAGATTCTTCCTTTCGATCAGGGTCAAAAGAGGCAAAGATGTTATCATAAGTGATTCCTGTCAGGAAAGTAAAACTGTCGTTAATCACAATTGGGACGGTCAGATCTCCGTTTATTTCACGCAGTGTAGTTGTGGCTGCTGCACTATCAAATGTATTGGCCGGAGTAATGGCATAGTCGAACTTGGCAAGGTCAATATAATCCTGTGCGATGGCCATACTTGACCAAACCAACAAAAAGGGAATCAAATTTATTTTTTTCATTAGTCCTATTTTATGATTGGTTTCATTATTTGTTAAAGCCTTTGTTGTATGCCGTTTTTTTAATCTTTTTCTGTTTTCATCTTACAAAGACTCTATCAAGGCCGTAGTCCATTGCTTCATTTATTTGTTCGAGAACAGTATCTGGCAAATGTAATATCAAGGCTTTTCCCAAAATCCAAGGTACGAAGAATGCAGAGGATATGGTTATAATTTTATTAGCGTCTTAAAATAGGGAGGGGTCTCTGTCTCAAAAGTCATTTCTTTTTGCGTGATTGGATGTCTTATGGTAAGTGAAGTAGCATGAAGCGCTAACCGTTTAATTCCTTTATCTGGAGTTCCATACATTTTGTCACCGACAACAGGATGATCTTTTTCGGACATATGAACGCGTATTTGATGTTTTCTACCTGTAAGGAGATTTATTTCTAGTAAACTATATTTACCTGATTCCTTAATGACTTTGTAGCCTGTTTTAGAAAGTTTTCCTTTGTCAGGATTATTTGCAGAATATACTCTAAATGCCTTATTTTCTGTTAAATACGATGTAATTTCACCTTCTTTATCTTTGAGTTTGCCATGCACCACTGTAAGATATGTTTTACTGAATTCGGGCCAATTATCTTGTAAATAACGTTTTGTTTTTTCACTTTTGGCAAAAATCAAAACCCCGGAAGTTTCTCTATCAAGTCGGTGTACTATAAATACCCGTTTTTTTGATCGTTCATTTCCTTTTTTTACATAATCATTCAAAGCGAAATGAGCTGTTTTCTCCCTCTCTCTGTCAGTCCCCATGGTTAACAGACCAGCGACTTTATCTACAACAAGAATATCATGATCCTCATAAAGAATCGAAAGTCCTTTTGGTTGGTGCTTTCTTGAGGGTTTTTTAAATGGAGATTTTTTTTCTTGCATTTACTAATTGAATTCGAATAAAATAGCCTGTAATAACTGTTCCCGCTATAAAACGTGTCCCACAGGGCATGTGTTTATAGCATCTGTTAGACGGCGTTTTTATTCAATCTAAACTGTTTTGGTATACTTTGTTTACACGCATTCTCTGCTATTTCATTAATTCTTTTTTGTCTAGTTTCAGGTCTTTTAGCAAGAACAACCCATGCTAATATAATTTTCTTTACCGATTTACTTAAACTCTCGTAATATTCCAAAGAACCCGCTCTTTCGTTAAATTCTTTTTTTAAATCTGCTGGAATAACAAGCGCTTCTACTTCATCTAACGTTGACCAAGAACCATTTTTCTTAGCAATTTTAATCGTTTTATGTCCAGCTTCTTGCATAAGATTTTCTGAAGTTAAATAATCCACTTTATCCTTATTTATTTTGGACCAAGTACTATTTGCTTTTCGTTTGCTGAAATACTGTTTGTATTTCTCATTGTCTATTGGTCTTTTGACACTATCAATCCAACCAAAACAAAGCGCTTCATCAACTGACTCACTCCAATTTAGGTTTGCGTTCGGAGATTTTTTCTTATAAAAAATGAGCCATACTGCGTCCTTCTTTTTATGGTTTAATTCGAGCCATTTTCTCCAATCTTGTTTGTCATTAGGACAATAGTCTTCAACGTCATTCATACTTTAGTTTGTACTTTTTTTAAATGTCTTACAACTCGATTGTATACGAATATAACTTTCCAAATACACATCACAAGAGGTGTGGATGTAGGAGTTTATCACGCTGATAATTTTTAGAATTATGCGTTGTACAACGAGCCAAAAGGAGTTTGAATATGATCAATATGCTTTAACTTACGTAGGTGTATACAAGTAACTCCTACCTTACGAAAAAGCTGACCTCATTCGATAGTACATCATAATACCATAGACTAAGTTTATATGAACTTCTTCCTAGAACTTGGTTAGCTGCGTTTAGCACGACAATATCTGTCAACGCGTAGTCCTTATTCATAGATTCTCCTAGTTTTAAAATGCGGTAATGCGCCTTCAAATCTTCTTCAAAATATAGTTGTGAGGATAGGATGGCCTTGTTCCCATATTTTAATACCGAACTATCGGTTTGTATATCTATAAGCGAAGCCTCAGTTGACCATGGTCCAAAGGATGTCAGAGGCTTATCGAATAAAAGTTTGACGGCTGTCGTATCTTGATTTATTATTTCTATGTTGAACAGAACGTCATCTTCATAATTGAAGGTATCTGACTTCATCGTAATATGCACCTCAAGGTTGTTGCCAAGATCTGTTTGATCTAATATTAAAATTTTCTCAGAACTAATTTGATCATTGTCCTGAGCATTTTTTGATTTTGAATCGCAACTGCAATTGAAAACGGCTAAGACAGTCAAATAAGTGACTATGTGAACGACGGACGTCTGCTTCATGCTAATTTATGATTTGGTGTTAGGCTGTTAGAATTCTAAAGGTCGGAATTTGCCGTCGCATGTGTCATAAAAACTGTGACCAGGCTTAGTGTTTATTTGTCCTTTGGAGTTGTCTAATTACCAATATCCTTGTACCCAACTTTTTCTTCATATTTAGCATCAAATCCAAACCACTAACTTTTACCACTGAACATGGAGTCAAAAATATTCTTGTAACTCGTTATTTCCTCATCACCGTTGATGTCAAACTCTTATAAATAAGCTTCTAATTCAGTTTTTGAAACGGAGCCATCATTATTTCCAAACGTGTCTGCGTCTGTAAATAAAAGACCTCTGGACTCAGTCTTTTGAACATTGTCCAATTTGGTTCTTAAAAAAGACTCTTCCGTCACATCAAGTATCCCGTCCGAGTTGAGGTCATATTTAGACATAATGTCGCTGGCTAGTTGGTGTGTACTAATACCATTCTGACTTACATTCGGCCCACTACCTACTTCAAAAACAAGGAATGAAATAGCAAACGGGATGATACCGAAGAGTAATATTTTTTTCATTAGAGGTCATTAAATCTAACACTTAACACTAATCTTTTCATAAAAATCAATTGATAACCTACCTTGAAAACGGGGTTGAGACTAAAATTATCGAATCAATGTAACCGTTCCGGTGTACTTAAATTCTTCGTTGTTCCAGCTTACAATACGCAAGTAATACGCATATACATCTTGTGATACAGGATTTCGGGTATCGCTGCCTTTTGTGTTCGGATTTCCATCCCAACCCGCTTGTCGGCCATAATTTCCATCCCACTCAGCCTCTTTGTCTTTGGTCTCCCAAATTACTTCACCCCATCTATTAAAGATGATCATGTGATATTCTTTGGCGCCATCGTTTACAACAGCTCTAAATCCCTCGTTCTTAGTTGGGCCACCACCATCTGGTGAAAATGCATTTGGTATGTACACCAAAATATCTGGACCAATAATGACTTGATGTGTGATTTGATCCTGACAACCATATTGTGTCGTTACCAATAAAGTAACATCATAGGTGCCTGTATCAGCCGGGTAGAAATACAACGGACTCACTTCTGTTGAGGTATCATCCACTTCAGACAATATACCGAAGTCCCACAAGGTCTTTTGAATTGTGCTGCCCCACATACCATTTACCGTGGATTGATTGTTAAACTTAAACTTAGGTAAAGCTGCAGTTGTACTGTTATTCGGGTCTGGTGTAAAGTTGGCTAACGGCATTGGATATACCTCCACCGTTAACTGCAAAGTCGTATCACAACCAAAAGCGGATTCTATTTTTAAATCGACCGTGTTTGGACCATCTGTAGTAAACTGATGGTTCGGGTTTTGTGTGTTGTCTGACCCACCATCAGAATACGTCCATTCGTATTTGGCCGTATTAGGGTCGATGCTGTTTAACATGTTCGTTGTGAAAGTAACATCAACAGGATTACAGCCGTTTAATGTATCCGTTACAATATTGGCTACCGGTTTTGGGTGTATGGTTACAACCATTGTCTCTTCGACAAATGGACACACGTTGTTACTATTTTCTAAGGTTTGTGCAAATAACAAATGCCTGCGCACAGAATCTGGAGAAGACTTAAAACTAAAAGTCGTTTGATCCGTGTTAGGATCCGAAACGGTGCCGCCAGTTAACGGTAACCAAAATACACCAGTACTATTGGTATACGTTGCGGTCACATTTAAACTCATATTGTCTGTCCTACAAATAGCAGTATCAATTGGCAACGATAAGGTGTGTTGAGGATGTATGACAACTTGAATCGAATCTTTGCCTTGGCAACCATAAATATCTGTAAACGCGTATGAAATGTAAAAAGGTGTATTCGGATTTGAGACTAAAGATGGTGAGAATTGAGCTCCTGACATAGCTGCTGCTTCCGAACTTGCCCAAACACCACCAGAGTAATTCACTTGCATGGTGATTTGGCTGTTGTTATCACAAAATGCGTATGGCTTAGCTCCTTTGTTTTGAGTTGTAAAAAGTGGTACTGAGTCAATAATCGGAACGGGTAAACCACGGATCGTTAAATTGGTGTCTTGGAATGTAGGACAACCAGATCTATCGTGGAAGTATCTCATACGGTATGTGAAACTCTGTCCTTCATTCGGTTTTGGTGTAGTAAAGGTGTTTAGTGTATCACCATTTAATGTATCACCTTTTAAAGCGGCGTTAAATCCAGCAGGGCTTGCATATCCAGGTGCGGTAATAGCCTTCCAAATACCATCTGGCGGTTGAACCTTACTCAAACCTTTGAGTTCAACAATACCTTCGTCCCAACATAAATCAGGGAAGCCAAATTGTGTAATTTCAGGCACTTCAGCCACAGTTATCGTAGCCGTATCACGGTTGTAACATCCAAAAACATTACGGAATTCGAATTCAATTTTTATGCTATCAGCATTTTTACCACCGAGCGGCATTACATTCTTGTTGATATACAGTTTGAAGTCTTGTGGCGCTCCAGGATTTCCAGTACCATCATCTTTAATGATGTCACTAGACTTATATGGACCACAATCTATACAGCTCCAAGCTTGACGACCTAAACTTAAGGTAGCACCACCTGGAAGTACGATAATCTTATCATCCGAAACGTCTACAACACCTTTGTCCTGACAGAAATAACCGTCACGTATTTGAACAGGTGGTAGTGGATTAACTTTAATTTTTAATGAATCATTTTTAATACATCCGCTGGATGGGTCGGTATACGAATAGTAAATCACATCGGTTACAGAATTGTTGATGGCGCCTGAACTATCAGTTTGATAAATGTACCCTTGATCAATCATGTTTGGCCGTGCCGGACAAGTCCATGTGCCATTCGTTGCTTTTGAATCTTCTAGCAATCGTAAATTGACATCACCAGCATCATAGCAAACCTCCATATCACTGGCCATGTTATAGACAGGCAGTGGTTTCACATTAACAAAAACGGTGTCATCATTATAACAGGTTGTCGTATCCTCACTTACCTGTAATTCGAGGTAGAATTCTGTTGTTTTCCGAATGTTGAAAGCCAATGTATCTTTTTGCCCCAAATCCGTTTTTGTGGGTGGATTTGTGATATCCCACCACTGAAATTCTCCTGATTTGTTATTGCCAGCTGTATCTAACTCCATGGCGATTAATTCAATAAAATCATCCCAACAGACAGATCGGTCTATACCCGCATAAGCGGTAACCGTATCATTCACTTGAAGTAGTACCGTATCCGTATCATAACAGCCAACGCTGTCGATTACTTTAATCACATATGTTCCGCCAACGTTCAGTTTTAATAAAGCACTATCTTGGCTAATCAACACACCATCTAGATACCATTCCTTGTACAATGTGTCGCCTTGCACCACAGCATCAAAGGTGTCGCGTGGGTCGTCCCAATACGCTAAACTGTCGTTCGGGAATAATTGTATGGAGTCATAGGTACAGATGCGTCTATCTGGTCCAATCGTTACGTAAGGATTCGGTTTTAAGAAAACGGTACTGCTGTCCCAAGCGGTACAACCTGATTTGTCTTTTATTTCAACATAAAACGACGAGTCAGTTGTAGGTGCAGAAAGCTGTACATCTAAATAATCCGTAGTGTCTCCATTGGCCCATTTGTAGGTTACTGGAGGTGAAGCATTAAGAACGTTTGGTTGAAGTTTTAACGTCATCCCAGCACAAACGAACGTATCTGGACCAAAAGCTAAATCTACTTCTAGCAATGGTGGAACCACCAGGGTGTCGTAATAATACGTTTCACATTTCGGTCTATTACTGATGACATGCTGAATGACATAAGTGCCACCTTTCCGGAACTGTATGGTATCGGTATTTTTTGTACTCAGGAACGAACTCGTACTTTGAAATTGTGCAATTTTTCGATCGAAAATAATATTGCCATTTGTATCGAGTAGTTGCCATAAATATTTTGGGGGATTCAAGAAATTTGGAAAGGGTGTACTCAGCACTGAATACTTGCCACAATCAAAAGTGTCTATATCGCGTTTGGCCTCAGCCTTCGGCTCAACGTATATCTGGAATGCTCGTGTTGCACTAGCGGCAAGGGGACAAGCATCGTCATTTACAGTGGCTGTAAATGTATATGGTAGGGTAGAAGAGGAGCCAACTGGTGGCGTCCAGCAAAATCGCCCAGTTTTTAAGCGTGCTTTTGCGTTGAGTATTGTAAACGTGGCACCTGGAATACCTCTGTTCCATCTCAACTGAACCGTATCAGGATCTGGCGGTGGAGCAGGTGGAGGTGGTTTCTTAACTTTATCATCCGTGGTAATGTTAAAACATACCTGAGAGGATTCGCACACTCGATATTTAAATTTTGTATTTGTTATGGATGGTGGATTGTTACCTGGACAACTCATAACGATAAACTGCATGTCACGTCGGGTAACACCAATTTTCTTGTATTTGCCTAAAGAATCTTTTCGCCATTCCGTCATTTGGATTACAACAACGGCTATTTCACCACACTTAGTTGGGGTGAAAATAATATCACCACTCAGAGCGTCCAAACATATGCCTATTGGTGGATTTGCATTTGGATTACAGTAAGGAAATTTTAATGAACCAGGGTAATACGTCGAGATTGGATTTGATGGGCTTCTACTACCGCTGTAGCTCGTTTGTTGATTTTGACCTCTAAAAGCAGGGGCAAAACTGTATGAGATGGAATCGTTGTCAGCAAAATCTACCGCACCATTGTTAAACACATAGGGCTGGTTGCAACACAAGATGGCAACAGGATCGTTTGTAAGGGTAGGAGATGTGTTACACTTGGCATCACAAACATTGATTTCACACGATGTGTAAAAGGTTTGTTGTTGCTGTCCGGTAGTGATTAATGCACTTCGCACATACAGTAAAGCAGATATTTCAACATTACAACAACCGTTTTTAATGGCTTGTGTTAAGTCCAATTGACCTTCAAAAGTGTGCTTTTCGATGCCGTAAGGGAACGTACCGTTACAAGGTTGAGCACAACGACTTTTTACCGCTTTACATGTTTTGGTAATGTCTACAATGGCTGTTCTTTTAAGTGTAAGTGTGGTCGAAAAATTACCACCTTTTAAACATGTCACTTTTAATCGGGTAGGTGCAGTGTTTGCAGATGCACAGTTTTCTGATGTTCCACACCTGGGAGATTGGCCCAACACATAACAACCATTACAGTCTCGGTAAAAGTTGTAAACGATGTTGAAAATGCTATCGTTTGTCTTGGAACAGCTATAAGAAAAGTCAGAACCAATGATATGGTCACCGTAACTTTTAGTTGACCAAAATGTCAAACATAGAAATGTTATAAGAATTGGCCAGTTACGAAGTTGTCTCAGATTATTTTTTATCACTGCCTTATGGTTTATAGCTAAACACCCAAAGATATCAAAACGTTGCATTATACCAACAAATCCGCTCTAAATCTTACATTGAGGCGAAATTGTATGGCATATGGAATCTATTCAATCTTTCCTGACCCAAAGCCCAAAGCAAGGTTTAACCCTGGTCTGTTTTTTTAGGGAATCGGCTCGCTTTTTTAAGCGCTTCGCTCAGCAAGAACTCAATCTGACCATTGGTGCTCCTAAACTCATCAGCCGCCCATTTTTCAACAGCGGCCAACATTTTTTCATCCATACGTAAAGCAAATGCTTTTTTATTACCCACGCTAACTCATTTTCTCCATTAATACTGCATAGCCAGCTTGACTCAAAGCCATGTTTACAGCGCGATACCCTTTGCGATTAACGTCATTTATTCGTTTTTCAAATGCGACTGTTTTTTCAAACATTTTCTTTTCTAAAATAATGTATTTGTCCATGATTAATTGTGTAAAGTGCCTGCGTTTACAATTGGGTTTACTGCTTTGTCGGAACATAAAACGACCAATAAATTACTTACCATAGCCGCTTTTTTGTCTTGATCCAAATCTACAATACCTCGTTTATTTAACTGTATCAAAGCGTCATCCACCATGCCAACGGCGCCTTCAACAATTTTCTTTCGTGCGGCAATGATGGCCGTCGCTTGTTGCCGTTGTAACATAGCACTCGCAATTTCTTCAGCGTATGCCAAATAGCTGATACGTGCTTCTACTACTTCAATGCCAGCAATTTCCAATCTACGGGTTAAAGCCTCCTCTAACCGAACATCAATTTCTGCCCCGCCACTTCTTAAAGTGAGGTGGTTTGGTTCCCCAGTGTGCTCGTCTTCCAAGTCATCATATGGGTAAGCCCCTGCCAACTTTCGTATGGCTGCTTCACTTTGTATGTTTATAAAGCTTTGGTATTCATCCACATCAAATGCTGCTTTATAGGTCTCCTTTACTTTCCATACCACAACAGCACCAATTTTAATTGGATTGCCTAAACTGTCGTTTACTTTAATTGGAGGTGTGTCCAAGTTTCGAGCTCTAAGAGATATTTTTTGTTTTTTAAGGAACGGGTTGGTCCAGAAAAAGCCATTGTCGCGAATGGTGCCTTTGTATGCGCCAAAAAGAGTCAATACTGCAGACCCGTTTGGGGTAACGATAACAAATCCTGTGGCAGCCAATAGAAATAGCAATATGCAAGCAATCAATAGAATTGGATTTTTTAGCATAATGCTAAGCGCAACACCGATAACGGTTGCGAGGACTACGAATAACATAACGTAGCCAGATAGGGGTTTGAAAGTTTTTTCCATATGTGATATTAAAATGATATCACAAATATATCACTTTTCGTTTGGTTACTTTTTGATTTTTACGATGAGGGCGGGGTTTTAACTGATAAATTCTTTTTTAAACATTCGCTGAATATCTTAATTCGAATTCATCTATTACGGTTTTCACCGCGGCTTGTCGTTAAGGGCTTATCAGCCCTTCCACCCGATTTCACTTTTTGTCTTTTAGGGCTTCCGCCCTATAACCTGATTTTCTTTTTGAAAGCCAAAAAGTAGACAAAAAGCCTTTGACAGAAATATGCTTCCATCACTCTCTTTCGGATGCCAAGAAAATCTCATAAAAGGGAGTCAGCCTATGGCAGACAAATGCAAGCACTTTTATTGATTTTCTAAGGCATCCTCAATTCACCCCAACGCTGGCCCGCATTTCTGCCTGGCCGACACTCGCTTTGCAACGACCAACGCGTTGTGATCAAAAATTATGGGTTGTGCTGATATATAAATGTTTTTTGTCAGACTTTCCTAAGTCAATTATTCATGGGTCAATCAAGAGCGGTGGACAGCCAAAAATGCGGGAGCGGCGAGGGGTTGAGAGAAGGGAGTCGTTTTTTTGGCTTGTCTTTTTTCCTCCCTTTTTTTGACTATGAAAAAATCATGCTGATAACCCAATGAAAAGTGTTGCGTTGAATAAATTAAATACTGAATTTTTCAATTATTCATTCATTCTTAAATCCGTAGCTTTGCAAAAGATTCAAAATCATTGGGTAGAAAAGACAAATTAGGGAAGCAGCTCCAGAAAGATCTCGGAGAAATTATTGACGCCGCAACACAACAATTGTTAAACGGTGTAATGGTAACCGTGCTTGAAGTGGAGGTGACACCAGATTTAGGTATGGCCAAGGTGTTCTTGAGCTTTCTAAATTCAAAAGATAAGGATAAGGACTTAGGCATTATCCAAAACAATAAAAATACCATAAGACATTATTTAGCGCAAAAGCTTAAAAATCAAATGCGCAAAATTCCTGATTTGCAATTTTATTTAGACGATAGAATTGACAGAGCTCAACGTATCGAAACCCTCTTGAATCAAATCAAAGACGAGGACGAGTAGACATGAATCTCGTTCGGTTCATAGCAAAACGGTATTTATTTTCCAAAAAGAACACCAATGCCATCAACATAATTTCGGCTATATCGGTCCTAATTTTTATGGTCGGTACTGCTGTTATGATAATCATTTTGTCTTTCTTAAACGGTTTGGAAGGATTGGTTAAGGGCATGGATGATTCCTTTGATCCGGACATTAAAATCGAAACGAAATATGCCAAAACGTTTCATGGTGATTCAGTTATACATCTTCTGAAAGACATAAAAGGTATTCATCTCATTTCAAAAACATTAGAAGACAATGTTGTCGTACGTTATGGAGACGCGCAGGAGATTGCTAAAATAAAAGGGGTAGACAAAACCTTCAAGTCGGTGACCAACGTAGACACCTTTGTAGTGTATGGAGATTATAAACTGGGTGGAGGAGAATCACAATATGCTGTTTTTGGGGGATCAATTGCATCTAGTTTAAATTTGAACCTGGAAAGTATCCAAACCAAAGCAACGCTTTTCGTACCAAAAAAAGGTGTGGCTTACAACCATTTAAATCCCGAAGCATCTCTGAATATGCAATATGTTATTCCGGCAGGCGTGGTTGTGCTTAATGAAGATGGCGATAAGGATTTGATTATCGCGTCACTGGAATTGGTGCAAGCTTTATTTGACATAAAAGGACGCGTAAGCGGATTGGAAATTCAAGTCAAGACAGACGAACTTGCAAGAGTACAACGGTTGATTCAAGATAAACTCGGAGACACCTACCAAGTTCGAAATCGGTCGGAGCAGAACCAAGCGGCGTACAAAGTTTTTAAGACTGAAAAGTGGGCCACATTTGCGATTTTAACATTGGTCGTGCTCATTGCAGCATTCAATACCATAGGGGCATTAACCATGTTGGTGTTAGAAAAGAAAAAGGACATTCAAATTTTACGCAGTATGGGTGCTCAGGCTAAAACTGTGCGCAGTATATTTATGCATGAAGGCATGTTGATTACCTGGGTTGGTATTGTATTTGGGTTGATTATTGGCGTTGGCTTTGTGTGGTATCAAGATGTATATGGTCTCGTACCGTTGGAAGGCAGTTTCGTTGAATACTTCCCTGTAAAACTGAAAACCTTCGACCTTGTTGGTGTAGTTCTTGTCATCAGTTTCTTAGGATTTTTAGCATCCATTTATCCGTCTTATAAAGCAGGAGATAATACATGAAATATCTAATTGTAGGATTAGGGAACATCGGAGATAAATATGCCAAAACCAGACATAACGTTGGATTTGGTTTTCTGGACTATCTGGCGGAACAGTACGACTTTACATTTAAGAATGACAGATTTGGAGCGTACGCAACACATCGTTACAGAGGTCGAAACCTACATTTCTTAAAACCAGATACGTTCATGAACTTAAGTGGGAACGCGATTCAGTTCTGGATGCAGAAATTATCTTTAGAACAACATCAAATACTAATCATTACCGACGATTTGAATTTACCCTATGGTACGTTGCGTATGCGGACAAAAGGAAGTGATGGAGGTCACAATGGGTTAAAGAGTATTCAAGACGTCCTAAACGGTTCAAAGTACCCTAGAATACGGTTCGGAATTGGTGCTGAGTTCTCAACTGGGCAACAAATTGATTACGTGCTAGGGGAATGGTCGGAAGCTGAAAAAGCGGGTTTGCCAATATTGTATGCTAAAATGAAAAAAGGTATCGAGGAAATGGTTTTTCGGGGTATTGGTATGGCGATGAATAGTTTGAATACGAAAGATAGTATTGAGTAGTAAGTATTTAGTATTGAGTGTCTGAATGAGGACAAAGCTGAGTAATTGGGAATATGATAATTTGATTTCTGTCGTTATTTAGATAAAACCAAATGGTTAGAAATTGTACATTGTTTATTAGTCTTCTGTTAATATCAACAGTCTCTCTTACCCAAACAACTGACTTAATTGTAGCGAATGACAGTCTAGTATTAAAGTGGGGTGATTCCATAAAGTACAACGCGAATCCGACCAATAGAAAAATCAAGACACTCTTTTATCAATCAACTCCATGTCTTGGTACCTGTCCTATTTTTGACCTTATTATCGACAGCTTAGGGAATATTCTTTTTGATGCAAAGGGTTATAATAAATCTGTATGTGAGGGTACATATAAGCGAAAGCTATTAATTGAAACATTCACCGAAATAAACGATATAATTAATTATATCGATTTTGAGAATTTGAAAGATAGATATTCTATGGGTATGACTGATTTACCCAAAGGAGTAGTAGATGTCACTTTTTATAATGGAGATGTTAAGAAAATTTCTGATTCTGGTAAAAATGGCACAAAGAGTTTAAGATTGTTGCATAACTATTTACTTAATTTATGTTACACTGGAAACTGGGAAAATGTGCAAAACTGTCAGCTGCCATGTGATTCTATTATTTCTCGAAAGGAACTTCTTGAAATCACACAGATATGCCCCAATGGGTGTACTATCCCATATTCAGTAGACAGTATTTTGTCGTATAGTCTTATAATTCATCGAGGTGAAGAAATGACGTGGTACATGCCCAAATTGTACAAGACTCCCTGTATTAGTTGGAGAGTTAAAAATCGATTAGATTTTAGGAGAATTGATAAAATTACGATTGATAATTTGACAGTAAGAAGCAACGGTGTTACAGTGGTAATAGATGCATTTACCTATAAAATTGAATAACTATTTATTCATTTCATCATTTGCTCATTTCATCATTAAATAAAGAAAGGAGGTACAAAATCATTTTCTCAAATGATTTAGCCCTCCTGTTCAAGTCGCATGTGTAGTCAAAATCTTTATAATGGCTTCCCTTACACGTTACCATCATTAATTACTTAATTACTTTGGTGAACAACTGGCATTCACACATTTCATCAGCCACTCATTTGATAAAGAAAGGAGGTACAAAATCATTTTCTCAAATGATTTAGCCCTCCTGTTCAAGTCGCATGTGTAGTCAAACTCTTATCAGTCTACATTGTCATGTAGAAAACTGTTATTTGTCTTTATTTCTGGCTTGCTCTCAGGTTCGTCAACTAATGACGTTCTTGAAATGTCGGTCTCTGAAGAATGTAAGGTTTGGCTGAGTTTAATACCTCTACGTTTGTACGCCGGTACATTTTCTAACTCTTCCATGCCTTCCTGAGAATTCGCAGTCTTGCTCAGTTCTTTCAGCTTAACAATGCGCTCTTTCATTTCTTCCACCTTTGTGTTGGCCAGTCTTATTTCATCTTCCTCTTCATCTGATGATCCTTCTATAAAATCAAATATGGAGGTTTGTTTCTTTGGTTTTCCTGATGCCTCGTCTGTTGCTTCAGGGGTGTAGATTGTAGACTCTAAAATGTGGTCTTCTTCCTCAGCGATTTCCTCAACACCTAAAAAGGTATTCTCATTTTTGTGGAAACCAGTTGCAATGATGGTTACCGAAATTTTTGAACCTAACGTTTCGTCGTAACATAAGCCACATTTCAGGTTGGCATCCATGCCTGCTTGCTCCTGGAAAAATTCGTTGATCTCAGCGTATTCATCCATCCGCGCTTCTTCGTCACCATAAGATATGTTGATGAGTAAGTCGCTTGCACCTACAATTTTATTGTCGTTCAACAACGGAGAGTTAAGGGCTAGTTCTGCTGCTCTTATCGCTCTATCAGCACCTTCCGATACACCGTTACCTAAAATGGCAACGCCACTGTTAGTCATCGCCGTTTTAACGTCTTCAAAATCGACATTGATACTACCAGCAATGGTTATAATTTCTGCAATCCCTTTTGCAGCTGTTGTCAAAATGTTATCTGCGTATGAGAACGCTTCGGTAATTTTTAGGTTACCATACATGTCTTTAATTCTGTCGTTCGAAATAACCAGTAACGAATCAACTACTTCACGCATTTCAGCTAATCCTGCTTCAGCTGCAGAAACCCGCTTACCTCCTTCGAATGAAAAAGGAGTCGTTACAATGCCCACGGTAAGTATACCCATGTCTTTGGCTGCTTTCGCAATCACTGGGGCCGCACCTGTTCCAGTACCACCACCCATTCCCGCCGTAACAAAAACCATTTGAGTGTGTACGCCTAAGGAATCTATAATGTCTTCTAAACTTTCTTCGGCAGCATGTCGTCCAACCTCAGGGTTAGAACCTGCACCACGACCTTCAGTAAGTTCATTTCCAATTTGAATTTTATTTGGGACCACACTCATTTCTAAAGCCTGGTTGTCGGTGTTGAATATGAAAAAGTCGACACCAGAGATGCCTTGCTCATACATATAATTCACAGCGTTTCCGCCACCGCCACCAACACCAATTACCTTTATAATTGAAGATTTGTCTTTAGGTAAGTCTACTTTAAAATTCATCCGGTCGTTATCTAAAAATCTTTAATGTCACTTTCGTCTTTTAACCAAGCTTTAAATTTGGTAAAGAAGTGCTCTCGTCTTTCTGCTTTAATGCTTCTGTCTTTATCCTCGTCACTCAGGGCATAATCAGCTTCAACCGTCACTTCTTCCTGAGCCAAAAAATCGTTGTAAGCTTCAGAATTTTCACGTAACCCTTTTAAAACCAACCCAACTGCTGTGGCATAAATGGGACTCTTCACTTCTTCCACCATACCTTTGGCTAAATGCTCATTTGGAAACCCAATTCGGGCATCTAAACAAGTAATATACTCAGCCAGTTGAGTGATGTTTTTTAATAAAGCGCCTCCGCCAGTGATTACAATACCGCCAACAAGTTTCTTTTCAAGTCCGCTTGATTTGATTTCATAATACACGAGCTCTAAAATTTCACCGACTCGAGCGTTAATAATCATGGAAAGATTTTTAACTGATATTTCCTTTGGTTCACGACCTCGTAAACCTGGAATTGAAACGATTTCGTTTTCTGTTGATTCATCCGCTAATGCAGATCCAAATCGAGTTTTAAGCAACTCAGCTTGGTTCTTCATCACGTTACATCCTTCTTTAATGTCTTCAGTAATGATGTTACCACCGTAAGGTATAATCGCCGTATGTCGGATAATGTTTTCGTGGAAGATGGCAACGTCTGTGGTACCTCCTCCTATATCTACCAAAACAACACCAGCCTCTAATTCCTCATCACTCAATACAGAATGGGCAGAAGCAAGTGGTTCAAGTGTTAATTCAGAAACTTTAATGCCTGATTTCTCAACGCATTTATAAATATTTTTAGCGGCAGTTATTTGGCCGGTAATGATGTGGTAGTTTCCTTCCAACTTTACACCTGCCATCCCAATTGGGTCAACTATACCTGGTTCATTGTCCACCGTAAAGTCTTGCGGTAAAACGTGTATGATTTTATCTCCTGGGCTTACAGACAATTTATTCATGTCCTTCTCCAGTTTGTCTAAATCGTCTTGGTTGATTTCTATGTCAGCATCATTACGAATGATCATGCCTTTATGTTGTAAGCTGTTGATATGTGCACCAGCAATACCTACATGAACTCGGTTAATAGCAACATTAGAATTCTCAGAAGCTTGAGCGGTAGATTCAATAATGGCGTTTACTGTTTTGTCGATGTTTGAAACGACTCCTCGTGTTACACCACCATTTGTTGGTACTTGACCTAATCCCAAAATATCAACTTTCCCGTATTCACCCATACGCCCAACGATGGTACATATTTTGGTTGTTCCGATGTCTAATCCAACTATGATTTTGTTTTCAGCCATGCTACTTCTTACAAATTACTTGATCTTTATATTTTAGGTTAATCTCTCGATACTCCTCCCAACCTTGATTTGCTGATGCGCGTTGGTAAAACTGTTTTAACTTTTGAAGTTTCTGTTTTAACCTACAGTTATCACCAACTACTACTTCGTGACCACCTATTTGTGTGGTGAAGATTATGTCTCCATTGGGTTTGACAAATATCTGCTCAATAAAGGAGTTCCAGAACGTCGACTGATTAACATAGCGAGTGAATGTGTATAGTTTATTGTCCAAAACTGGGGTGATATACCCAGTTGCCACCAAAACATCAGCTGTATGCCGAGTAGATAAAGGGAAATGATGGCCTTGTTGATCTAGATAGTAACTCTTTCCATGTGTTGGAATCACCCGGAGTAAAGCGGTCTTTTGCTCTATATCCATAAATAAAACCCCACTCATGTTAAAATAGCAGTCGGCATTTTGTATGTATTCAATTTTGTTAAGTGAGGTTTCAATTTTGCTTAAGTCAATCGCACTTATTCTATCTCCAATAAACCGAATGGTATCATTTTCTAAGAACATTTGAATCTCAGCCTTTGATATCATCGGTACTTGACTGTCGGCATATTTTACCTCAAAGTCTTGACAAACCTGTCGCGCATTCTTATTTTTAAACATAAAAAACAAGGCCATTGTTCCGATTAAACCGATAACAAGAATAGTCCAACGAACGACATATTTGTTCATGATGTTAAGGCGGTTTTAATGGGTTGGACAAGCGTATCGATGTCACCAGCGCCAAGCGTTAATAAGACTTTCGGTTTTTCAGTGGATACTTTTTCTATGATCTCCGTTCTTCCTAATAAGGATTTATCGGTCGTTATTTTATCTAATAGGATATCGCTTGACACGCCTTGTATTGGTAATTCACGGGCAGGATAGATATTCATCAAAATGACTTCATCCAGTTGAGACAAGCTTTTGGCAAAAGCATCCATAAAATCTCTTGTCCGACTGTATAAATGTGGCTGGAAGATACCTGTGATTACAGCTTTGGGATAGAGTTGTTTTGTGGAGGAAATGATAGCATCTAACTCCGTTGGGTGATGTGCGTAGTCATCGATGAACACTTGGTTCTCTGTTTTGACGATGTATTCAAACCGGCGTTTCACACCTCTAAAGGAGGCTAAGGCCGTTCTAAGGTCTATTTCTGAAACCCCTAATTCTAGGGCAATTGCTGAGGCAACTACAGCGTTTTCAACATTGTGTCTTCCAGGAATACCCAGTTTCAACAGTCGAAATACATCTTGTTCCAAATACAAATCAAAGACGTAGGACATATCATGTATATGTACGTTTCGAGCACTGATGTGGCCCACCTCTAGCCCATAAGTGATTATAGGTTTTGAGAAATGCGTTTGCCAATTTTGCTGCACAAACAACTTACCGGAAGGATCCACCAAGTCGCCAAAGTCAATAAAAGATTGGGTTAAATTTTCTTTCTTTTCATATATGTCCAAGTGGTCAGCATCCATATTGGTGATGCCTGCATACGTAGGACGTAGCGTCAAAAATGATCGGTCAAACTCGTCCGCTTCTGTTATGCTAATTGCGTTTTCATTAGAAGTGAGATTGTTCCAGTAGTTGCTGTTGTAGTTAGAAGCGATGCCACCCAAAAATGCAACATGCGGAATGCCAGCAGTGGTTAGAATATGTGACAATAGACAACTGGTTGTCGTTTTTCCGTGTGTGCCTGCAATCGATAAATTTTTTGTGTTTGCTGTAATGATACCAAGCGCTTCCGATCGTTTTACGATATGGTATAATTCACTTTCGAAGTGTTGTTTTAAGGATGCGTCATTAGGAATGGCAGGCGTATAAATAACTAACGTGTTTGATTTGTTGATACCTTGTAGCTGCTGTTTCGCCCAAGTTGGGTCATCTTTAAAAGTTATGGTTATCCCTTCCGACTGTAGTGCCTTTGTGATTCGGGTTTCTGTTTTATCGTATCCGATAACACGCTTGCCTAGAGTGTTGAAATACCTTGCCAACGCACTCATGCCAATACCTCCAATGCCGATAAAAAATACGCTATGGAGTTTGTCGAGGTTCACTTGGTAAGCAGTTTTTCTATTTCGATTACTATTTCGTTTGTGGCGTTTACTTTGCCCAAGGCTTTAATGTTGTTTTGGAGTGATTCAATTTTGTCGTTGTTTACGATTAATTGAAGTGCATGCGGCACTAAATCTCTCGATGCATTGGCGTCGGTAACCATTTCGGCAGCGGATTTAGTAACTAATGCCATGGCGTTTTTGGTCTGATGATCTTCAGTTACATTAGGACTTGGCACCAAGATGGAGGCTTTGCCCAACGCACTGAGTTCAGATAGACTCGAAGCACCAGCTCTTGATATCACGACATCCGCAGCGCGGTATGCCAATTCCATTTCTGTGATAAAGATGGTTTGTATCCCAAGGACTTCATTTTTTTCTTGATAAAACTTACCGGTTTGCCATATGATTTGAACACCCTCGTCCTTCAATAAATTGAGGTTGTTTTCAATGGCTTTGTTGATGGTGCGAGCTCCAAGGCTACCACCTATTATGAGTATAGTTGGTACGTCTTTTAGCCCAAAATGTGCTCTTGCTTCAGAAGTTGTTTTAGTACATATCAAGAGCTGTTGCCGAATTGGATTTCCAGTAACAACAATTTTGTCTTTTGAAAAGAAACGATCCATACCGTCAAATGCAACGCATATTTTAGTTGCTTTACTGGCCAACAATTTATTTGTGATTCCAGGATAACTGTTTTGTTCTTGCACCAAGGTTGGGATGTTTCTCAAATTGGCTGCGTACAGCAAAGGGCCACTAGCAAATCCACCCACACCGATAACAACATCTGGTTTTGTTCTATTAATGATGAACATGGACTTCATCAAACTCGATAAGAGTTTAAAAGGGAAGGCCAAATTTTTTAAGCTTAGTTTTCTGTCAATACCACTAATCCATAATCCAGTAATCTTGAAACCAGCTTCTGGAACTTTCTGCATTTCCATTTTGTCTTTTGCTCCAACATATTCAATTGATGCGTTGGGATATCTGGCTTGAAGTGCTTTACCAATGGCAATGGCTGGGAAAATATGACCTCCAGTGCCACCACCTGAAATTAAAAAACTCAAGTTATTCTTCATGGTTTGTTTCTTTTTTAGGATTTGAAAAACGACTCACGCTCAGGATTATACCCATAGCAATGCTTGTGAACAGCAAACTGGTTCCCCCCATACTTATAAAAGGTAACGGCAAACCAGTGTTGGGCAATAAGTGTACTGCAACCCCCATGTTCATAAAGGCTTGGATAACTAACGTGAAGGATAGGCCGATGGCCAACAGGGCACCAAACGCTTTGGGCGAATGGACCACAATTAATACAGCGCGCCATAGTAAGGTTAGATAGAGGCCCATCACAAAGAGGCCACCTAATAATCCGTATTCTTCCAAAATGATGGCGTATATAAAATCAGAAAAGGCGAGTGGTAAGAAGTTCCGTTGTTCACTTTTTCCAGGACCTTTGCCTGTAAGTCCACCATTAGCAATAGCGATATTGGCTTGTTGGTTTTGGTAAGATTCTGCTGTTTCATCCCCACCAACAAAGCTGACATAGCTTTCGACTCTTGATTTCCAAGTAGCAACCCTGCCAAAGTCTGTATTTGATTTGAGAATGGCAAATACCAGAATACCAATGACAATGATGCCAGTGCCGAACAAAGCAAGCAAGTGTTTGGCTCGTATTCTACCAATGAAAAGTAGTAAGATCGATGTGGCAAATAGTACAGCTGCTGTCGATAGATCGGCAACACCTATCAAGGCGCAAACAACTACAATAACAACAAGCACAGGTAAAAATGTCTTTTTGAAATTGTCGACAGATTCTTGACGTTTCGATAAAAATTGCGCGATGTACATGACCAAAGCCACCTTCGCGAAATCGGATGATTGAAAGGATAAACCAATGCCGGGAATCGTTATGGATCTTTTTGCATGGTTTAAATCGTTTCCAAAAAAGAGTGTATAAATTAGTAATAAAA
Organism: Bacteroidia bacterium; assembly: GCA_047620825.1. Classification (GTDB taxonomy): domain Bacteria; phylum Bacteroidota; class Bacteroidia; order NS11-12g; family UBA9320; genus UBA987. The sequence goes on from JBLHOC010000012.1 coordinate 23,928, forward strand.
TAGCGAGGTAAACCAAATACTTAGCCGGTCGAGAGTAGTATTGAAAATCAACCATATGAGTAAGCCACATGAGGAATAAACCCATAAGTAATATTCCGACGTGCTTTATTAAATAATACTCCGTATTACCTCCCTGTTTATCAAAAGCAATTGAACACGTAGAACTGTAAATAGCAAGGATACCCCACAAAGAAAGTAGGACTATGACGAACCAAATCAGGTGGTCACCTTTGATATTTTCACGTATCCATTTAATCATTTCTGCTACAAATTGCGGACTTCATATTTGAACTGACGGCCACGGTCTTCGTAACTCTCAAACAAGTCGAAACTCGCACAAGCTGGAGCTAACAGAACAACTTCATCTTTAAACGCCAAACCATTTGCAACTTGTACAGCTTCTTTAGCTGATGTTACATTGATGATCATGTCAACATGTTTTGAGAACGCTTGGTGTAAAGCGATGTTGTTTTTACCAAGGCAAATTAGAATCCGTACTTTTTCACGTACCAAAGGCATAAGGCTCTCATAATCGTTCCCTTTGTCTACACCTCCTGCGATCCATACGACCGGATTTTTCATGCTTTCTAGAGCATACCAAGCCGAGTTTACGTTAGTGGCTTTTGAATCATTGATGTAGTCTACCCCCTTAACAGTAGTAACAAACTCCAATCGATGTTCAATGTTTTTAAAGTCCATCAGACTTTCTCTAATAACTTCATTCCTGATTAGTAAAGAATTGGCGACAATCGATGCTGCCATTGAATTGTAGGTGTTGTGTTTCCCACTAATTGTAAGTTGATTTAAATTCATCTGAAATTTTATTTTTGGTTGATTTAAAATGATGTGAAATGCGTTTTTGTCTGCCCAAGCCCCTTCTGTTACCTCAGTGTTTAAGGAGAAAGGAATACCATGCGCTTTTACAGGGTGTTTGGATAGATATGTGGTAATTGGTTCAGAGTCGGTGCAGTATATAAAAATGTCGTTCTCAGTCTGATTTTGAGTTACTCGAAACTTGGAAGCGATATAATCGTTGTATGAGTCATATCTGTCCAAATGGTCTGGAGAGATATTAAGAAGTACAGCATAATCCAGCTTAGTGTCAAACATTAAGTCTAGCTGAAAGCTGCTCAATTCAATGACGTAATGTGTGTATTTTGCTGTGGCTACTTGACGGGCTAAACTGTGACCTACATTGCCTGCTAAGCCTACTTGGATGCCTGCACCTTGAAGTAGATGGTGTGTGAGTAAGGCTGTTGTTGTTTTGCCGTTGGTTCCAGTAATGCCAATCAACTTGGCGTCTGTATGTAAAGCCCCAAACTCTATCTCAGATATTAACCGAGTCTTTTGAGATTGTAGTTTTTGCACCACTGGAGCAGTAGTTGGTATACCGGGACTTACAATAACCAAATCGGCGTTTAGGATGTATTTTTCGGTATGTGTACCCTGTTCAAATTCGATGTTTGCTTCCGATAATTCTGAGACATACTTAGGCTTGATCTGACCGAAATCAGAAACGAAAACATCATGGTTCAAATGCTTAGCTAGTATCGCCGCACCTGTCCCGCTTTCGCCTGCACCTAATATGACTGTTCGTTGGCTCAAATTATCTGAGTTTAAATGTGATGATGGTTATGGCTGCCAGCATGATTCCGACAATCCAGAAGCGTGTTACAATTTTGGGTTCGGGATACCCTAGCTTTTGATAATGGTGATGTAACGGGGACATTTTGAAGACTCGTTTGCCTTCGCCATATCGTTTTTTCGTGTATTTGAAATAGCTGACCTGGATCACAACAGACAGGTTTTCAGCTAAGAAGATGCCACATAGAATGGGAATCAAAAGTTCTTTGCGAAGCATGATTGCAAACACCGCTATGATGCCTCCAAGAGCCAAACTGCCAGTATCGCCCATAAAGACCTGAGCGGGGTAGGAGTTGTACCATAAAAAACCAATGCATGCACCAACGAAGGCGGCCCCAAAAATGACGAGCTCCCCTTGGAAAGGGATGTACATGATGTTGAGGTATTTAGCGAAAATGACGTTCCCGCCCACGTAAGCCAAAACTGCTAAAGTTAATCCAATGATGGCACTGGTTCCTGCAGCCAATCCATCTATACCATCCGTTAGATTCGCGCCATTACTGACCGCGATAATGATGAAGGTGACCATCAGGACATACACGATCCAAGCATATTTATGTGCTTTTTCGTCGTCTAAAAAGAAGAGTAAATCAGCGTAATCAAACTCATGTCCTTTTACAAATGGTATTGTCGTTGTGGTCGACTTTGTATCAATGATGTAGAGCGTCTCGCCTTCTGCATTCGTTATTGATTCTGAAGATGCAGCGACCTGTTCTTGTGTGGCAGAGTCTTGCGCCACAAATTCACGAATCACGACTTCTTGATTGAAGTATAAACCAAGGCCAATAATTAACCCTAACCCGAGCTGTCCAATCACTTTAAATCTTCCTGCAAGTCCGGCTTTATCCTTTTTAAATACTTTTATATAGTCATCCAAAAAGCCAATAAGCCCAAGCCAAACGGTTGTGACAATCATTAAGATCACATAGATGTTACGTAGTCTGGCGAATAGTAGTGTTGGGATTAAAATGGCTGCTATAATGATTAAGCCACCCATTGTTGGTGTTCCTTTTTTCTCTGCTTGACCTTCAAGACCTAATTCTCGAATGGTTTCTCCAACTTGCTTTTTCCTAAGCTTTTCTATTAGCGATTTCCCAAATATTAAACTAATCATCAGTGAAACGATGATGGCCAGGATGGCTCGAAATGAGCTGAATTCAAAAACACCGGCCCCCGGGATGTTGAAATGTTCTTCTAGATATCTAAATAAATAATACAGCATAGCTTAGGTCATTTGAGAGGCATTTTTGATGAATATTTCTTTATCGTCGAAAGGGTGTCTAACACCTTTTATTTCTTGGTAATTTTCATGGCCTTTGCCAGCAATCAGAATTATGTCGTTTGGTTTAGAAAGGCTTAATGCGGTACGTATGGCCTGTTCTCTATCGGTAATTTTGAGCACCTTTTTAAAGTGTTGAGGTGGTATTCCGGTTTGCATGTCTGCAAGAATGGCTTCTGGATTTTCTGAGCGTGGATTGTCTGAGGTCAGGATCACTTTGTCACTTAAATTAGCAGAGACTTCCGCCATGATTGGCCGTTTGTCATGATCTCGATTTCCGCCACATCCAACGACCGTTAATAGTTGTTCGTTTTTTGAGCGAATGGCATTTATGGTTTCCAACACATTCTTTAGTGCATCTGGTGTATGGGCGTAGTCAATGACACCAATGATATTGTTTGGCGTTTTAACGTATTCAAATCGCCCGTGAACAGAGGTTAAACTCGTTAGTGCTGTGATGATGGTCTCTGATTCTTGACCTAGAATAAATGCCGTACCGTAAACCGTAAGGATGTTATAGGCGTTGAATTTTCCAACAAGATGATACCATGCTTCTTTTTGGTCGATGTTCAACAACATCCCATTGAAGTCATGCTCAATAATGCGGGCTTTAAAGTCTGAGGATGAATGCAAGGCATAGGTGAATTTGGCCGCCTTGCTGTTTTGAAGCATCAACACACCATTTTTATCGTCTTTGTTCGTTAGCGCAAACGCATTTTGATCTAAGTTGTCGAACAATGCTTTCTTGACGTCTCGGTATTTCGCAAACGTTTCGTGATAGTCTAAATGATCATGCGTTAAGTTCGTAAACGCAGCAAGTGTAAATCTTAACCCACCGATACGTTGTTGATGAATGGCATGTGAACTCACTTCCATAAAACAGTAGTCACAACCCGCTTCAACCATTTCTGATAAAAGCTTATTTAGACTGATGGCATCTGGTGTGGTATGGGTGGATGGATATATGGTATCGTTAATTTTATTCTCAACGGTACTCAGTAATCCAGCCTTAAAATTGAGTTTTCGATATAGTTTGTACAACAGTGTTGCTACTGTCGTTTTTCCATTAGTCCCTGTTACACCAACGAGTTTAAGCTGGTGACTTGGATGGTTAAAGTAGGCGGATGCCAGCGGTCCTAGAAAGGATGCTGTGTTCTCAGTTTGTACATAGGTAACCTCAGGTATAGGGTTATCTGGTAGGATTTCACATACGATCACAGATGCGCCATTTTGAGTGACTGCGTCTATGTATTCATGACCATCAGTTATGCTTCCACGAATGGCTATAAAACAGTCGCCTTTATCGATTTTTCGTGAATCGATTTGTAATTGGTTGACAGAGGCATTCTTGTTGCCATGTATCTCTACAGAAAAACCAACGGGCAATATGTCGTTTAGGTTCTTCATAGCTTAGTGCTTAAATCAAGATAAATGGTTCTGCCACTCACCAGTTTGGATCCGGGTAGGGGCGATTGCTTAAATACTTTTCCGTATCCAACATGTTTTATTTTGTATCCTTTGTTTTCGAATAGATACAAGCAGTCGGCAAGGCCTAATCCTGCAACATCAGGCATTGTATTATCTGAGAAGGAGATGGCTTCCCCTTTCAGTCCTCCGTTTTCTGGTCTCAGACGCACAAAATCATGGTTGCGTGCTTTCGTGTCAAATGGCAGGCTGAGTTGTTTGCAAGTAGTTTTTACAGATTTATACGGACCGCTAACGAGCAATGGAATGAGGGTGGAGTCAGAGAGTGTGATTTTTTTGTGAACCGCATTGGCGTAGATGGCTAAAGCGATTTCTTTAAAAACAGGAAGCGCTACGGATGAACCATAGATTCGACCTTTTGAAGGCCTGCTGATCAACACCAGTAAGGTGTATTTTGGGTTGTCAACTGGAAAATAGCCAACGAAACTGCTGTGATAGTCAGACGTGTAACCTTTATCGTCATCCGAAATCCTTGATGTACCGGTTTTTCCAGCAACATCGAACGGTAAATCTTTGAGTTTTTGTGAAGCCGTACCTCTAATTACGACACCTTCTAGTATCGTTTGTAAGTCTTCAAGTGTGGATTCCTTGCAGATTTCCTTGTTGTTGACATGAGGCTCGAATTCAGTTTCTATTTTGCCAAATGACCCAATACCAGAAATAATATATGGGCGCATCATTTTGCCATTATTCGCCACAGCGTTGTATAACATGGCAACATGTAATGGGCTGACTTTTAAAGAGTAACCAATTGAAATAGACGGAATGGCCATACCCGACCAACCTTGTTTATTAGGCCTCAATATCGATGGGACCAACTCTCCTTTAATACCCGTTTGGAGTGGCTCCATCAGTTGTAATTGATCAAAATATTCGATAAAGTCTTCCGGGTCTTTTCGGAAAGCATTGTATGCAATGGTTGATATGCCAACATTTGAAGAGTTTTCGAAGACCTGTTGGTATGTCATTTTGCGGACCTTAGTATGCCCACTGTCTTCGATACTGTCATTTTCAAAAAACTTGAATTTGCCGTAGTGGACATCGACAGAGTCGTCAATATCAACGTTGCCACTTTCAATAGAAGCTAAGGCTGAAACCAATTTCATTGTACTGCCTGGTTCATAGCCAGTTCCAACCGCATGGTTTAGACGTTCAGTTAACCCGTCTTCAGTATTGTCGATATTGGCTAACGCTTTTATCTGACCTGTTTTCACTTCAAGTAACACTGCCGTACCTGAGGCGGCCTCGTTTGCAGTGATACCTCTAGCCAGTGCTTCGTGTACTAAATCTTGTAAGTGAATATCTACTGTGGTGAAAACGTCCTTGCCGTCGAACGCACTAATCTTCATGTCATTTTCGAGTGGTCTGTAACCACCACCTTTTCGCCTTCTAACAACCAATCGGCCATCTGCACCAGATAATACGTCGTCAAAGCTGGCTTCGATACCAGCGCCTTTATGATTTTCATTGATGAATCCAATGGTCCGTTTCATTAAACCGTAGTATGGTTTTTTGCGTATGGTGCGCTCTTCCACAAATACACCACCCCTGAACCGGCCAGAATTAAAAATCGGCCAAGTCTGTAGTTCTTTGGTTTGGATGAAACTGGCGTTTCTTACAATTGTGAGATAACGTGTTCCGTCTCTATATCCTTTGGCAAGGAGCGTTTGGTATTCTGCTTCCGTTCTATTTTTAAGTAAATGATTGAGATTGGCGGCTAATACTTTTTTGTAACGTCCAAACGAGTCACGGTGGTAGTTTTTAATAACTTTAAAGTCAAGACTGATTTTGTAAATAGGCACTGATGTGGCTAAGAGGCTACCATCATCTGAATAAATACTCCCACGTACAGCAGGAATTTGTTGGAACTTTACATGCTGGCTATCGCCAAGAGCTCTCCAATGTTCACCTTCGGCGTATTGTACCCGACAAATCGAGTAGACAATAGCCCCGCCCAAAAGGGTCAACATTATAATGCTGACTAACACACGCCACAATATGTCTTTTTTAACGTTCAATCTCCTTCGATGTTTAAATCAGTAGGGGCTTCGGATATTGGCTTTAAACCTTTGTTTATGAGTCTTTTAGAAACGTCGGACTGTTTATTTTGACCAACGATCTCGGATTTTAGTGTGATGTATTCAGCGCGCAGTTCCTTGAGTTCGGATTTGACTTTTACTGATTGCCTGTGTTTCTTATCAGACAGATGAGAGTTATATATATATGGTATAGCGAGTAAGCCAATGAATACAATTAAACCGAGCACTTGACTGCTCGTCATTTCCTTGAGTCCGGCAAAATCTATAGATTTACTAGTGCTTCCTTTTGGCTGGGGTGATATGTTTTTTCCCTTGCTCATAGTTTCTCAGCAATACGTAGTTTGGCACTTCTGGAGCGCGGGTTGATGGCCAATTCCTGATCAGATGCGGTAATTGGTTTTCTATTAATGAGTTTGAATGGCCTGTCGGTGTTCCCGTATGCGTCGGTTACAACTTTTCCTTCGAAATTGCCAGATTGCATAAAGGTTTTGACTAAGCGATCTTCTAAGCTGTGGTATGACATCACCACCAATCGAGCGCCTGGCTTTAAAGAGTTAAGGCTGTTCGTGAGGAATGATTTAAGTACACCCAATTCATCGTTTACTTCAATGCGTAATGCTTGAAAAAGCTGGGCTAGCTCTTTATTCCGCTGTTTTGGAATGGTAAACTCTTCCATTAAATCAGCAAGCTCACCTGTTGTTTTAATGGCTTTATTCTTTCGATAGGCAACAATTTTGTTTGCCAGTCTCCACGCGTATCGAATCTCTCCATACACTTTAAATATTTTGCTTAAATCTTCTACCGAATACGTGTTTACAATTTCATAAGCATCTAAATCTTGATCTTGATTCATCCGCATATCGAGGTCGGCATCAAATCGAAATGAAAATCCACGTTCGCCTTCATCAATTTGATGAGATGAAACGCCTAGGTCTGCAAGGATTCCATCCACCTTCTCCATATCATGATATTTCAGAAAGTTTTTGATAAATTGAAAATTATGGTTGACAAAAATGAGGTTGGGGTGATCAGTAAGCTTTTCTAGCGCATCGTTGTCTTGATCGAATGCGAATAGTTTTCCTTCAGGAATTTGATCGAGAATGGCGTTTGAGTGACCACCGCCGCCGTAGGTGACGTCTACATAAACACCGTCCTTTTTTAACTGGAGGCCTTCAAGGCACTCAGGCAACATAACGGGTGTATGGTATTTACGATTCTCCATCTCCATCGTCTCCCATAACGTCTTCGGCTAAATCGGCGTACTCGTCAGAATCAATCTCCATCTGTTCGTCGTAAACCTTTTTAGACCATATTTCTATTTTATTTTCATAAGCGTAAAACACGACGTCTGAAGCAATTTCAGCGTACGTGCAAAGCTTTTTAGGTATAAGTATTCTGGAAGCGGTATCGATTTTTATCTCTGTGGCACCGCTATTGAACAAACGTTTAAATTTCCTATCGTTTCGTTTAAAGTCGCTGAGCTTATTCAATTTCTGAGTTTCGTTTTCCCAGTCTTTTCTTGTGAACAGCGTAAGGCATTTGTCGAAGCCTCGATTTATGACCATTCGGTTTAAGGCATCCTTCGGAATCTGTCTTTTTAGACCGGCAGGAACAATGGTTCGACCCTTGTCGTCCACTTTACATTCATACTCACCGATGAAACTCGACATGCTTTTTTGTTGAGATAATAATTCGATGTAAAAGTATTACAGAATCCCCCACTTTCTACCACTTTCTCCCACTTTTTTCCATAATACATTTCCACAAAGGACTTAAGTCATTGAT
>JBLHOC010000013.1:0-32077 GCA_047620825.1 Bacteroidia bacterium
AGAACATGGTTTCCAGGTTATGCTATTAACGTAGAAACAGGTGAACGCTTAAACATTATTTTAGGTGAGGATTCATATCAAGGAACAAACAATGGACGTGATTTAAAATGGAACCCAACAGACCAAGGCGGAAGCTATAGCAGTGGTTATGCTGGATTTGGTGGTAGACACTACATTTACATTATGGATACGGATAGTAGTTACTTAAAGTCGTTGTATCCAGATGGACCTAGCTATGATGGTTGTAAGACTTACATGAATAGAGTGGCCGGTTTAACTGGTGACAATTATTATAGAGAGCTTAACCAGCAAGTGTTGTACCACGCCATGTGGGTTATGCCTTCTTATATGTCGAATGGTTATGCAATGGAGTATAATTCAAATGACATGCCAGTTCCTCCAACAGATGTGAAATTTAGACTTAGAGTAAAGAAACCATATCAATACTATGTGACAGATGAAAATGAAAACAGGAATAACCCACGTTATTCATTTGACACAGAATCTGTCTATGCCGAAAGGAATAGTAGCTTCGGTAAAGACGCACTGGAAACCATTAAAATGGTTCCAAATCCATACTTTGCTTATTCTGAATATGAAAAGAACCCTGTTGAAAATAAAGTAAAGATTACGAATCTACCTGTAACATGTAAAATCTCTATTTATACTATTGATGGGAGTTTAGTAAGGAGAATTGTAAAAGATGATCAATCTACAGAAGTAGTTTGGAATTTAAAAAACAATGCTAAGGTGCCAATTGCCAGTGGAACATATATTATACATGTTGACGCAGGTGATCTTGGTGAAAAGGTGATTAAATGGATGGGTATAATGAGAGAGCTTGACTTAGACTCTTTCTAGTGTTCTCATGAATGGAGATTTGATAAACAAAAAAAAAGAAAATGATTAAGAAAATATATACAGCAATACTAGTTTCTAGTTTTTCTTTAGCTGCTATGGCCGGAAATCCAGATCGTATTGGTCAATCAGGCGCAAGCCAGTTGATGATTAATCCTTGGGCCATGTCAAGTGGTTTAGGTTGGGCTGCTCAGTCAAGTGTTAGAGGCCTTGAGGCTTCTTTCTTTAACATGGGTGGATTAGCACATGCACAACGTACAGAGCTTGGTTTCTCAAACACCAATTGGTTAGTTGGATCAGGCATTCAGGTGAATGCGTTCGGTTTCGCCCAATCAATAGGCGGTGAAGGGGTGTTGGCGTTAACAGTAATGACAATGGATTTGGGAGAGATAGAGGTAACTACCAATAATCAGCCTGGAGGGGGATTAGGTACGATCAGTCCTCAAAACACAAACATTGGTTTGGGATATGCAAAGAAATTTACTAAAACCATTTCTGGTGGTGTTCTTGTTCGAGTGCATTCTGAAGCGATATCAAACGCAAGTGTTCAAGGGATAGCGATTGATGCTGGGATTCAATATACAGAGTCAAGTGATAAAAAAGATAAACTTAAAAAGAATGACATAAAATTTGGTATCAGCATGAAAAATGTTGGACCTGATGCGGCATACAGCGGTGATGGTGTAACGTTTAAAGCGACCAATCCAAATAATGACGTACAACAATCATTTTTATTTAGAACAGCTGGTTTTGGTCTTCCAACATTAATAAACATTGGTGCATCTTATGACTTTAGATTAGACCCTACCAAAGAGACGTATAACAAACGACTTACTACAGCCTTAAACTTTACGTCGAATTCGTATACGCGTAATCAGTTAACTGCAGGATTGGAATTCGGTTATAAGGAAATATTTAAACTTAGAGGCGCTTTTGCCTATGAGAAAGGTGTTTTTAGTTCAGATGAACGCACATCAGCTTTCACGGGTCTAGTAGGTGGCTTCTCGGTAGAATTACCAATGAGTAAGAATAATGACAACAAATTTGGTGTTGATTATTCTTACAGAGCAAGTAACCCTTTTGGCGGCTCACATGGTATCGGAATCAGAATATTAGTTGATTAAATCGACTCAAATAACGATTCAAAAAAGCTATTAAAGAAATATCTATCTTTGCGGAACATTGCATTGGCCTGAGCTAGTGCAATGTTTCTTTTTTTTATACAATACAACACTTATCAATATGTCTCAGATAAACTATATGTCGCAAGAAGGTTATGACAATCTTAAAAAAGAGGTTGAGCTTCTGAAAACCGTAGATAGGCCAAGTATTTCAAAACAAATTGGTGAAGCAAGGGATAAAGGCGATTTGTCTGAAAACGCCGAGTATGACGCAGCAAAAGAGGCGCAGGGCTTATTAGAATTAAAAATCTCCAAATTAGATGAGATATTAGGTAATTCTAGAGTGATAGACCCGAGTACTTTAGATACGTCTAACGTTAGTATTTTAAGTAAGGTTAGACTGCTCAACAAGAAGGTAAACAAAGAAGTTACTTACACAATCGTAGCTGAGAAAGAGGCCAACTTGAAACTGGGGAAAATATCGATTCAATCGCCAATAGGAAAGGGTTTGATGGGTAAAATGGTCGGAGAAATTGCAGAGGTAACAGTCCCAGCCGGGATGATACCATTTGAAATTTTAGAAATTTCACATTAATGGCAAGCATTTTTTCGAAAATTGTAAGTGGCGAAATTCCGTGTTATAAAATTGCGGAGACGGAAGACTTTTTAGCGTTTTTGGATGTTTTTCCTTTACGAAAAGGACATACCCTAGTCATCCCAAAGCAAGAAGTTGACTATATTTTTGATCTAGAGGATGAGATGTTCGCGGGACTTCAAATATTTTCCAAAATTGTAGCCAAAGCGGTGAAACAAGCAATTCCTTGTAAACGCATTGGAACAGCCGTCATTGGATTAGAAGTGCCACACACGCACATTCACTTGGTGCCAATAAATGATATAGGTGACATCAATTTTTCTCTACCTAAATTGAAGATTGAAGACGACGAAATGCAAAAGATTGCAGCGTCAATTAGATCTTTTCTGTAATTCTATTTAATCCGTCCCGGGTTGTCGGTTAAAAAAGAATTCCAACTTCCATAGTTCTTACTTCCAGATATCTTGGGGCCACTGCCTTGAAAGTAATGACACAGTGCCGCAGCCATCCCGTCTGTAGCGTCTAAGTTTTTAGGAATTTCATCAAATTTTAGCAAAGACTTTAGAAGACCTGCTACTTGCTCCTTACTTGCATTGCCATTTCCAGTGATACTTTGTTTAATCCTTTTTGGTGCATACTCAAAGATTGGAATATCTCTATAGAGTCCTGCCGCCATAGCCACGCCTTGAGCTCTGCCAAGCTTTAACATGCTTTGTACATTTTTACCAAAAAAAGGGGCTTCTAGTGCCATTTCATCTGGATGGTAACTATCTATTAAACCTAAAGTACGTTCAAAGATCTTTTTTAATTTGAGCGCGTGAGAATCCATCTTGCCCAAGGTGATCACACCCATGCTAATTAATTGGAAGGTTTTCTTAGAACAACCCAAAACGCCATATCCCATTATATTTGTGCCAGGATCTATGCCTAAGATTATACGATCGAATTCCGTGTCTAGAATACGGCTTGTCATAAATCAAAAGTAGGTGCAATAATTGAATATCCATAAGAAACAAATAGGAAGAATGCGGATTGTGAAATGGATCATTTCACTTTTAGCGCTGTCATTTTTGTATTATGAGATATTGGTGAAACACAATGCAGTTGATTTGCTACGGCAGTATAAAGACACCGTAGTCGATGTTTATCCGTACCTCATCCTAGTGCTACTCTTAATGCCAATAAATTGGATGTTGGAGGCTTATAAATGGCGTATGATGTTCAATACACCTGAAGAGTTGTCTTTCTGGAATGCAACAAAAGGAGTACTCATGGGCGTAACGCTTGGTTTGTTCACACCAAATGGAATTGGGGAGTTTGCTGGAAGAATATGGGTTGTGAAGGAAATACACCGCGAACGTGCAGTTTCAAGTAGCATCGCTGGGAGTCTGGCTCAATTATGTATTACAATTACAATAGGAGGGGCTTTCGTCGTTTTTCAAGCAAGTCAAATATTGGCTAAAGAATGGTTGGTAACAGCTCAGGTACTTGGGGTAATTACTGTGTTGGTTGGTTTAATATCCTACTATAAAATGCCTCAAATCGCGGCAGTGGTTTTGTCAAAAATCAAATTTTTCGACCGGTTTGAAAATTTCAAGCAGGCGTTGGAATCATTTACAAAGCGTGAATTAACGATGGCATATATAATTTCACTCATTAGATATGGTGTGTTTTGCACTCAGTTGGGTGTCTTGTTATATGCAATAGGAGGGTTGTATGCTGTAGACTTGTCCTTTTTGTTTGTGACGATTCCTATATACTATTACATTCAAACCCTCGTGCCAACGGTGGCATTAAGCGAGATCGGCGTACGTGGATTGATTCTATTGTTTTTATTTGCTGGGATCATGATAGAATCGGAAGTCATTTTAATATCTTTTTTAATCTGGATAATAAACCTGATTCTACCTGGGTTGATTGGAATGTATTTTTTAATTAGAACCAGATTTGTAAAACGGTGATAGCGGCGTTATTATTCTTGTCGATTAGCATTGGCTATGGAGTCACAATTCTCTTGATTTTAAGAGGATGGAAAAGAATTCCAGTACAGTATTCTCAATCCCAACGTAAGGTGTCGATACTTGTTGTTTATCGGAACGAAATCGAACACATCAAACCGCTGTTGTTTAGCTTGAAAGCTCAAAACTATCCGCAGGAATTAATGGAGTTCGTTTTTATTGATGATCATTCAGAAGACGATGGGTCTGAGCTACTCCAAAATGAGCTCAATCACTTCTTATCTGAAGTGCAGCATCTTAGTCTGCCTAAAGATAAAATTGGTAAGAAGAACGGTATTGAGTTGGGCGTCGATGTTTCTAAAAATGAATGGATATTAATGACGGATGCCGACTGTATCGTCCCACCAAACTGGGTGAGTTCCATGGCCGGAATGGGTCATGCCGATTTTGTCAGTGGTCCAGTAGCCTATAAAGCATCTAAAAGCATTTTAGGAAAATTAGTGGCACTTGACTTTATCAGTATGATAACGCTCGGTGGGGCTTTAATTAGCAAAGGATCACCAGTATTAGCGAACGGGGCTAATATGATGTTTAAAAAGGCATGTTTTAAAGAAGTTGGGGGGTATGCCGGCAATCACAATATAGTAAGTGGGGACGATATCTTTCTCTTAGACAAGTTTGCGTCGCATAATAAAAGTGTCGCCTTCAATAAGTCGAATAAAGCCATTGTTGAGACTGCCATGGTCAACAGTTTTAAACTGTTTGTGAATCAGAGAGTTCGTTGGGCCAAGAAAACGCAGTACTCAAAACGGACTTCAAAGCACGCAACGTTGCAAATCCTTACTCTAAGTTACCTTGCATTTTTCATCAGTCCTTTGATTGGTGTGTTGTCAAATCGAAGTGAGGTGTGGGTTGTGATTGGTTTTGCCTGGATGATAAAACTAATAATTGACCTTATCTATTTTTGGCACATGTTGAAATTCTTTAACAGGCTACATTTATTGCTGTACATATTACTTATTGAAATAATTCATCCAATCTATATTGTTAGTATTGCAGTCTTAAGTTTATTTAAATCCTTTACTTGGAAGCAAAGGTCAGTGAATTATGGATGAAATAGATTTCGCAGTATTGGAGCTTTTATTGTTTCCAGAACAATTTTCAAATATTGTAATGGAATGTCGTATTCCAACGACCCGACATGTCGTTGGGGATGTACTTAAAACCTTGTTACACGATAGCTATGTAAGTCCGCTTTACAAAGATGAATCTGGTAATTTTAAACGGAGTATTGGCTACGATTCAGACAATATGGGGGCATTTTATTATCAAATCACTTCGAAGGGGATAGATAAGCTAGATGGGTATTTAAGCGCCCATAAGAACGTAAATTAGGCCTAATAACAAGCCTCCCCAAAGACTAATCATTCCAAGAATAAAAAAGAAAAAGGGTAATGAAAATGATCCTGTTGTTGCAGTGATTAATGCAAGTGTAAATGAAGAACCTGCCACAATCATCGAAATGTTAAATGCCTTTTTGAGCTTATCACGTTTGGGATCTGCGGCAAACCTGATTTTTTTCGGCTTTATTCGATTATCGTTTACGTTTTCGATGAATTTTGATATAAAATAACCCAACACCAAGAGACCCAACCCAATCAATAAACCAATAAACATAAAGGTGTAGACCGGTGTCAGTAAAAACGCGACATTCATGCCAGCTGCAACAACAAACAGGCCAGCAGATCCTCTCGTTAGAGATTTGTCTACATCGTATTTCGAGACACTATCAAGTCCTAATGAATCTATGCTTGGGGTATCATGAGCCTTGCGTATCTTGGTTTGGGGCCATGAAGTAACTTGTGATTGATTTGATTTAACTTTTGTTAACTGCGTTGTTGGTTGCACGTGCATTCTGTCATCTGGCAAGGAATCGACAGTGATATGAGAGGGGCTAGTGTTTACCCAATGACCGTTGCTTTTATATGGGGCATGCTTCGAGTTATGATGCACTCGTGGAATGTTGCGGTATTGTTGTACACAACCTACTGCAAAAAGTGATGCAAATATCAAAAGGAATAGTGCCTTTATTGACCTACTACGTCGCATCATTTTTGAGTTGATTGACAACTTTGAACCCTAAACTTTTACCAGTTGTAATGCCAGACGCGTTGTTGAAATAATTTTTTTGTTGTACCGTGATTTGATTTAATGCCTCGGTTGGTGGAACAATCAGGTCGAAGTCCAAACAATAGAGCATGCACCGTTCAATAATATCATGCCTATGTTTTTTATCTAGTTTGTACTTTCCTAATTCCTTGTATAAAAAGCCTAACTGTCTTCTGCCTTCTACGTAAAAATCATTTTCAAAATTCACAAATACCCTAGCGAGCAAATATCCTTCATCACCCAACCTATTGTATTTGATTGAGTCACTCAAAAAATTGTAAATCTGGATCATACCAAAGTAGCCTCTACTTGTGTTTTCCTTGGTATATTTAGATTTGTTTATTGCATGTTTAGGTGGGAAAGCAAACACGTTTGTGTGTAACAGGAATACGATTGTGTCTCCTGAAAATTTCAGATGGAATTCAAATTCACCATAATCGCTAAGTGAAATTTCAACAGAGGGAGATTTTTCTAGTACTTCAGGTGCAAGTGTATTGACAACTTTAGAGGCACATTCCTTGAACTGTTTAAACACTTCTAAGGAGTGATGATATACTTCTTGTTTTAGGTTTGCTTTTTGATTTAAACCTGTTAGAATCTGCTCGATATTATCTGACATGCGGTGAAACGCTATTTATTTGGAGTTATTTTATTTTGGATGCAAACAAAGTTATCTAAAAATTGTAATCATACTAAATAGATTAATACACGATGAAAAGTAAAGGTTTTGTAGTGGATGGCATTTAAATGGCAATGCGATATCCAATTGACCAGCAGCTTTTTAGAGGGCAATTTTTTAAGTACGTTCTCCATGAAAATATTTATTGGATTACCGTCAAAAAAACGTATTAAATAGATTAATTTCGTTCAACGTAAAATCATCAAAATATCAATGTCAAAAACTGCCAATTTATCATTCGAAGGACAAGAAGTTGAGTTACCATTAATTCAAGGTTCTGAAAATGAAATTGGTATTGATATTTCAAAGTTGCGTGGTGCTACAGGTGCCGTAACCGTAGATGTTGGGTTTAAAAACACCGGAAGTACAACAAGTAGTATTACGTATTTGGATGGTGAAAAAGGGATTCTTCGTCATAGAGGTTACTCCATTGAACACTTAGCAGAGAATGCAACTTTTTTAGAGGTGGCATATTTGTTAATCAATGGTGACTTGCCAAATAAGGTGGAATATGCGGATTGGGATTATCAAATCCGACACCACACATTGGTGAATGAAGATATGGAGAATATCTTTAAAGCGTGGCCAACTGGATCTCACCCAATGGGACAGTTAACCGCAATGATTTCTTCTCTTTCTTCCTTTTATCCAAACTCGTTGGATCCGGATAGGAACGAAGAGGAGCAACACAGAACCATCCGTCGGTTAATTGCAAAGATGCCAACTATCGTTGCCATGTTACACAAAAAATCCGTTGGTCATCCTGTAATTTACCCGCTAAATAAATTAGATTATGCTTCTAATTTCTTGAACATGACGTTTAAGAATGTTACTGAAGACTATGATATTGATCCAATTTTTGTCGAAGCAATGAATAAGCTTCTGATTCTACATGCTGATCACGAACAAAATTGTTCTGCATCAACTGTAAGAATTGTTGGGTCGTCTCATGCAAACTTATACGCATGTATTTCTGCAGGGATTGCCGCATTATGGGGGCCTTTGCATGGCGGTGCGAATCAAAAAGTAATTGAGATGTTAGAAGCCATCAAAAACGATGGTGGTGACGCTCAGAAATATATAGACAAAGCGAAAGACAAAAACGACCCTTTTAGATTGATGGGCTTTGGTCATCGCGTATATAAAAATTATGATCCACGTGCTTTAATAATTAAGAAGTCGTGTGATGATATTTTAGATAAAATGGGCATCAACGATCCAGTGTTGGAAATTGCTAAAAAGCTAGAAGAAACAGCTTTAGCAGATCCATACTTCGTGGAACGAAAGTTGTTCCCTAATGTAGATTTCTATTCTGGTATCATTTACCGAGCTATGGGCTTCCCAGTTGAAATGTTTACTGTTTTGTTCGCAATGGGTCGACTTCCTGGATGGATTGCTCAATGGAAAGAAATGAGAGATCAAAAACAACCTATTGGTCGTCCTCGACAAATATATACAGGCCCTGTAGCACGTGACTGGGTGGATATATCAAAACGGTAATTAAGCCAGCTTCGGATTGTTTTTATGCCTATCCGAATCCCTTTGATATTTTTTCTCTAAATTTTTCTGAAGTGCTTGAGTTAAGTCAACCCCAGTTTGGTTTGCAATACACATAAGTACGAACAATACATCTGCTAATTCATCTCCTAAATCACCAGGCTTGTCCTTCGCTTTGTTACTTTGTTCCCCATAAGTTCTAGCCATCAACCTGGCAACTTCGCCAACTTCTTCCATGAGTAAGGCTGTGTTCGTTAGTTCGTTGAAATATCGAACACCAACCGTTCTTATCCATTGATCTACATTTTTTTGTGCGTCACTAATTGTCATAATGCAAAAGTAGTCGTTGTATATTTGCGTTACATTCCACATGGCAAATAAATTGGTATACATCACTCGGAAGGAGCATTTTAATGCAGCACACAAACTGTATAATCCGGAGTGGACTAAAGCTGAAAATGATGCTGTATTTGGTAAGTGCGCCAATGAAAATTGGCACGGTCATAACTTTGATTTGTACGTCACAGTTAAAGGTAGCCCCCACAAAGACACTGGCTTTATCATGGATTTAAAAAAGCTAAGGGATGTTATCAATGAACATGTCATCGATTTGTTGGATCATAGAAACATCAATATGGATGTTGCCTTTATGAAAGGTAAAATGGCGTCAATAGAAAATCTAGCCATTGGTATTTGGGAACAAATTGAACCACATCTTAATAATTGTACACTGCACCGCGTTAAGTTGTGGGAAACGCATAATAACTATGTAGAATATTTCGGAGAGACCAATTAATTCAAATAGATGTATAAAGCCACCATAAACGATCAACACACGTTCGACATTGATGCGAATCAGGTGAACGGAGAAAAAACAAAATTTGATTGTGAATTACTGCCTGATGGGACATATCACATCTTACTCAATAATAAGTCAATGGCTGCTGAGATTATTCAAGTTAACCGAAATACAAAAACGGTGAAATTGCTTGTTGATCAAAAAACTTACGTTGTTCAAGTGGAAGATGAATTTGATCACCTGCTTTCTAAAATGGGTATTGATAAAACGGCATCAGAGAAGGTTTCTGAAGTCAAATCGCCTATGCCTGGTTTGGTACTAGCTATTAACGTGAAAATAGGAGACATCGTTGAAGCTGGTGATCCATTGATGGTGTTAGAGGCCATGAAGATGGAAAACGTTATCGCAGCACCAAATGAAGGTGTGATTGCTAAAATAGAGGTTAAAACGCAGGATAAGGTTGATAAGAACCAGGTGTTGCTCCGGTTTGAACAAGCTTAAACAATAATCTTACTCCAATAACGGCAACACGAAACACACATTTGCCGGCATAGCCCCGCCTTTCATTAATGTTTAACTTGTCGCAAGACCTAACTACTTCTCACCTAAAACTGCTGTTTTAATCGACATTGTTTGCACATAACAAGTATTCATCCTTTTATCGTCGACGGGGATACTACTTTCGTGAAAAATAGTAGTGTAGTATGAACAAAAGAATAATCGCAATCGTCGGCAGTTTTTTTATCGCATCAGTCGTATTTGCGCAACAAGACTCTAGTGTTATTGCAAAGAAAACACAGGAGTTAGCTGCCGCAAAAGTTGCATTGGCCACCGCGCAAGCCAAAGTAGATGCCATTTCAGGAGAATTGAAGGCGATGGAGCCAGTGTTGAAGTGGAAGTCTGGACGTGTATTGTCCGTAAACTTTAATCAGGGATCTTTCAATAATTGGTCTTTAGGGGGGGTGAATGCTATCTCTGCAACCGCATTAGCAAATGGATTCGCCAACTATAAATTCGAAAACTGGACGTGGGATAATAACCTTGACCTGGCCTATGGTGTATTAAAGAACAAAGATGAAAACGTTCGAAAGAATGAAGATAAAATTGACTTACAATCTAAAGTTGGTCGTAGAGTCTCAAAGAAACTAAGTTGGGCAAGTTTAACGCGTTTCGAAAGTCAATTTGACAATGGATACGATTTTAATAATGCGGATGATAACCGACCAGTTATTTCCAAATTTATGTCACCAGCGTACTTGAAATTGTCGCTTGGTATTGATTTTAAGCCAAACGGTAAATTGTCAATGTATGTTTCTCCTGCAGCGGGGAAATGGACATTCGTTACAGATGATAGTATTGCAGCCCAAGCCATATACATTCCAAAAGATCATGTAAACCCGAATAGAAGAGGGGAGTTTGGTGCATTGACATCTTTTGTTTACCAAGACAAGGCCATCATGAAAAACGTTGGACTACGAACAAGTTTAGAACTGTTTAATAATTACACCGATATAATTAAGGAAAACAGAGGCAATATCGATGTTGATTGGCAAGTTCGTTTCGACATTAAACTAGGGAAATACTTGGGTGCGAACTTATTTACGCATTTGAAGTATGATCACGATACTAAAATTGAATATGATCCTACGAATAATCCTGGCGCTAAAGGGCCACGAACCCAGTTTAAGGAGTTGTTGGGTTTAGGGTTTCAGTATAAATTCTAAACTCAATTAGAAAAGCACTACCTATAAAAGCATTTTCTTTACAAGTCTCCGCTGGGTCAATATTAAACCACTAGAGGCTTATAAAGGGTGCGATGCAATCCTGTATTATATTTGACCAATTAAGTAAAAGCAATGAAGTTTAAAATAGTAATAATGTTATGCCTCTTGGCAAGCATCTCCACAGCACAAATTAGTGTTCCTGCTCCTAGTCCATTGGCGCATGTTGAGCAAAAAGTTGGATTGACAGATGTTGAAATAACCTACTCTAGGCCTAGCGTAAAAGATCGTATGATTTTTGGAGAATTGGTGCCTTATGATGAAATGTGGCGTTGGGGAGCAAATGCAAGCACAAAGTTTACGGTGTCTGATGATATCACTATCAATGGTCATGATGTGCCTGCCGGAACTTACGCGTTATTTGCCATTCCAAACGCAACAGAATGGACTATCATTATACACTCTAATACAACGTATTGGGGTACTGGTGGCGACAAATACAAAGCAGAAGATGATTTAGTACGGTTTACAGTGAAACCGAACAATTCGTATCCTGTGAAAACTGAAACCATGACTTTCCAATTCTCTGATTTGTCATTGGGTGGTTGCAATCTTGAGTTTTTATGGGCGAACACGCAAGTGAAGCTGGAGTTAAAAACGAATGTGGATGAGCAAGTGTCGAAAGAAATTGAGATGAAGATGCAAGGGGTTAGCTCTGCAACTTATTATCAAGCGGCTCGGTATTACTATGATAATGACAAAGACATCAAAAAAGCATATGAATGGATTAAGCTGGCATTAGCGACCAACGAGAAATTTTGGATAGTTCGGCAAAAATCCTTAATTGAGGCTAAGTTGGGTATGTATAAAGAGGCTATTGCAACTGCAGAGATATCAAAGGCGCTGGCAACCACAGCAGGGAATAAGCATTATGTTGAATTGAATGAGAAGGCCATTGAAGATTGGGCTAAATTGAAATAATCAAATACGGTTATAAAGAAAAAGTCCCCGTCATGACGGGGACTTTTTTATGTCTTCTTCTTTTTCTTCTTCTTTTTATACGGATCCACAGTAAGCTTGTACATAACTTCAAGGGTTTCCCCAGTTTGCGGGTCTCGATAATAGTAATGCCCTTTGTCGTAATGCCTTCCTTTGAACTTTAATCGTGGAGACACTGTCATGAGCAACCATTCTTCTCCATCCAACGCGTAATACTTATGTTGAAATACGTTGAATTTGTCTAGCATAACACCTTCAACTGTTAGCCACATTTCAAGATGCAAACTGCGTCCATCATTTAGGGTCGCAATTGGCAGCCGTTTGGTGTGTTTTTTTAATATGCCTGTACGAACGACGTCACCACTGGTTTCAAGTGTGTCGCCATTGTAAATGATCGTATAGATTCGAATTTCGTATGCATACTTTTTAGCCTGAGCGCCTATGCTAAAAGCAAATAAGCAGACCAACAATAAAATGTTTCTAAGAGTAAAATGCTTCATCATACCCAAATTTATAAAAACTTTGGGTCAATCGAAGCAGCTAGCTTCAGTGGATAAACCTTAGGAATTCATTGAAATCAAGAATTCGTCATTGTTTTTAGTGCCTTGCATTTGCTTCAGCATCATGTTCATTGCTTCTTCGCTAGTCATGTCAGCTAAGTAATTACGCAATACCCACATACGTTGATTAGTCACCTTATCTAACAATAAGTCTTCACGTCGAGTACTACTTGAAACAACATCAATAGCTGGGAAGATTCTACGGTTCGATAGTTTTC
Organism: Bacteroidia bacterium; assembly: GCA_047620825.1. GTDB lineage: Bacteria > Bacteroidota > Bacteroidia > NS11-12g > UBA9320 > UBA987. The sequence continues at coordinate 13,175 of JBLHOC010000013.1, forward strand.
TGTCCAACTGTAGCTCCATGTTTCCTGTCCCTTTGAATTCTTCAAAGATGACTTCATCCATTTTAGAACCTGTATCGATTAACGCCGTAGCGATAATAGTAAGAGAGCCTCCATTTTCTATATTTCGGGCTGCTCCAAAGAATCTTTTAGGTTTGTGCAATGCGTTCGCATCAACACCCCCAGATAATATTTTACCAGATGCTGGTTGTACTGTATTATAAGCCCGAGCCAATCTCGTGATTGAATCAAGCAAAATAACCACGTCATGACCACATTCAGTGAGTCGTTTCGCTTTTGCTAATACAATGTTAGCAAGTTTTACATGCTTGTCTGCAGGTTCATCAAACGTTGAGGCAACAACTTCAGCTTTTACGCTTCGAGCCATATCCGTAACTTCCTCTGGTCTTTCATCAATCAACAAGATAATCATGTATGTTTCTGGATGATTGGTTGATATCGCATTCGCAATATCCTTGAGTAAATTCGTTTTACCAGTTTTTGGCTGTGCTACAATTAATCCCCTTTGACCTTTACCAATTGGTGTAATTAAGTCAATGATACGTGTTGAGTAATTGCTTGGACTATAGTCCAAATTGAATTTTTCTTCTGGGAATAAAGGTGTTAAGTGCTCAAAGGAAACTCTATCGCGAACTAACGCTGGCGACTTTCCATTAATCATCTCAATTTTAATAAGAGCGAAGTATTTTTCGCCTTCTTTAGGTGGACGAATTGTACCTTGAACCACGTCACCAGTTTTTAAACCAAACGATTTTACCTGATGTGGGGCTACGTAAACATCGTCAGGCGATGGCTGATAATTGTAATCTGCTGAACGAAGGAAACCATATCCGTCTTGGATGGTTTCCAACACACCTTGTGTACTTACTACGCCTTCTAAAGCCAAGTAGTTTAATAAGGTGTCACGCATTTCTTTACGCTTTTCCTTTTCTGGATCTCGTTCCCTATGTTGGTGGTTGGGTTTATTCGTGTTTTCTTGTTTTGGCGGCGCTGGTGCTGGTGCATCAGGACTGTCCATGGCATTAATTATTTTAGCGTCATCATCTTGTGAGGATTTCTCAGGCTGAGAAGTCTGCTTCTCATCTTTGTTAAACTTAGGTTTATTAGGACCTTGGTTTGGGTGCCTTGGCTTCTGATGATTTGGTTTTTCAGGATTTTGATTGCGGGGCCGTCTGTCCCTTGAATTATTGTCCGACTTAGAATCTTCCTTAGAATCCTCCTTAGAATTTTCGTTTCGGTTTTCCTGTGAATCTTCTTTAGTGTCTTTGGACGTGTCTTTAGAAGAACTTTCAGCGTCTTTTGGTGCTGGTTTTTCAGCCTTAGGTCTTGGTCTTGGTCTTGGTTTTGGTCGAGGTTTGGGCTGAGGTTTTTCGCGTTGCTTTGGCTCTTCTGGAGCCGCAGGGGTTTTTATGGCCTGTTCTTCTAAAATTTTGTACACCAAGTCCTGTTTTTTTAGGCCTTTGCTGTCAATGTCAAGTTTAGATGCAACTTCTTTTAGCTCAGATACGAGCATCTCGTTTAGCGTGATTATATCAAACATATAAAATAATGCAGAGTGTTATATTTCTTAATTGTTGTAGTTCTATAAAGTTATCGCGAAAGATATTCGGAAAATATTGTAGAAATTAAAAACAACCAGATGAGTCATTTCTATGGCAATGATACGCATTTTTATCGAAAATAAAAAGCAATGAAAAATTTGATAAAGCTGTTTTTTGGCGTGTCACAGCGAAAGATATTTGTGACGCAAAAATTATACAAATAAATAAAATGTTGATAAAAATTTGTTATTGGTTCATGTTATCGTCATATTTGAGTTGTAGAAGTAGTGTGTAATTGAGTGATTTTCTCTAAAACTCGATTAAAAAAAGGTTTTTTCTCTCCTAATTCCGGGTAGAGGTATCTCTATTTCTGCAAATTTTTAGAACATTTAGTTAGAATATAGATTTATGAAAAAACTTTACTCATTATTATTAGCATTTGGTGTAATCGCCATGCTTAGTCCCATCAGTGCTTCCGCTCAGTCGTATACGTATACGCCAACAAAATCCAGTGCGGATGCCGGTAATCCGGGCAACGTGCGTACGCTTTATGATTACTCGTCTAGTGGCGCGACGATGTTTATGACAGGCTATACTGGTCCTAACGGATCTAGTTCCTCGTCATACCAATCGACCAATTATTGGTCTGCTGCACAGCCAATTCCTTTTACTTTTAAGTTTCACGGAAATACGGTTGATTCATTTAGTGTGTCAAAAAACGGATTACTTACATTTACTAAGTCCGTTGCAGGTACAGCTGTCAATACGGCCTTGAATACGAATTCATCTTTACCGAACTCTAACCTACCTGATTCCACTGTCGCTTGGTTTTGGGACAATATGGGAACTACGGTAGGGCAGTACGATCGTATGTATCGTGTTGTACATGGTTCTACAGGTAGTCGCCAATTATGGGTGTTTTATACTTCATGGGAATTTGGCCATACGTCTAATGCCTATGCTTACAACGCAGTAGTTTTAGAAGAAGGAAGTAATAAGATTTTCGTAGTTGACATGAGTTACAATTATGGAACTTATTCAAGCACAATTGGGGTTCAATTGAACTCTTCAAACGCAGTACAATTCTCATCGGGGATACACTCATCTGCAGGGTCTCCAAGTATTATTTTAGGAAGCTACCAAGGTTCTGCACCAGCAAATAATGAGTACTATGAAATGAAGCCGAAACTGTTGGTGACGGATGATATTGCGATTACCTCTATGACCAATCCTGCAGGCGCTATTTGTACTACAAGCGATTCTGTAAAAGTGTTAGTGAAAAATGAAGGCACCAATTCAGTCTCTAGTTTCGATATTGTATGGTCTATAAATGGAACGAGTCAAACGAAATATTCCCATTCAGGAACACTAGCGTCTGGAACTTCAACCACTGTAAACCTAGGAAAGTATACGTATGGCACATCTGTCTCTACTTTTAATTTTGTATTTAGATCTGACAAACCAAATGGGAATACGGATAAAAACCTCAAAAATGATACACTCAAACACTCATTAAATAAAGGACTTGATGGGGATTATTCTGTCGGCACAAGTTCAAGTGATTTTGCTACTGTTTCTGCAGCAATGACTGCCCTAAAAGCAGCTGGCGTGTGTGGACCTGTTGTTATGAACATCGCAAGCGGTACCTATACTGGCCAAATAGCGCTAGAAGGGGACATCCCTGGTGCATCAGCTACCAATACGGTTACGTTTAGATCAGCAACAGGTGTTCCTGCTAACGTTACATTGGCTTATACTTCAACTTCGTCTGCCACTCGAACGACACTTTTATTAAAGAAAACTTCCTTTATCATTATAAGAGATATAACGATTGAATCCAAGGGGACAACTTATGGATGGGCTGGACATGTATGGAGCGCCAATAACATCCAATTTAGAAATTGTCATTTTAAAAGTAAATATGTTGGGACATCTTCCAACAGTATAAATTTATGTCTTTCTGGAAGCGCTACGAGTTGGTCTACAGGTGTTATTAGTAATGACGTAACGGTTGATAGCTGTACGTTTACCAATGCCGGATACTCATTCTCTGCTTTCGGGCCAAGTACTTCGTCGTTTTCAAACAACTTGGTATTTACGAATAATACTATGAACAATTGTTATAGAGGTTTGATGTTGTACTATCAAGGTGCACCGCAAATCAACAATAATCAAATTAGTTTACTTTCAGCTGGAAATGGATATTCAGGTATATATATGTACTATAATAAATCCACGTCTACAGTTCCAATTAGGATAATAGGTAATACGATTTTAAACTCAGATGTGTACGGTATCTACTTGAGTAATTGTGACAACCCTTCTACTCAAAAAGGAGAAATGTACAACAACATGATCGGAAAATTTGTTGGAAGTCCAACATTCTATGGGATATACAATAACAGTAGTGATTACTGGAAATTATACCACAATACAGTAGATATTCGGACTTCGAGTTCAAGTTCAGTTTATGGTTGTTACTTCAGTTCTGTGAACTATTCTGACATGAGGAATAACATCTTTAGTGTACAAAGTAGCTCATCTTCATCTAATCATTACGCCATGTACAACAGAAGTTCTCCTAGTTCTACGCGAACTTGTGATTACAATGTGTACTACAATCCGAACGGCACCTATTTAATATACTTTGCTGGAGGAAAGACTGCATCCGTTCTTAACACATACAGTACGTTGGCAGATGTAAACTCTCTTAATATAATGCCATCTTTTACAAGCGCTTCAGACTTACACTTATCTGATGCTTGTTTCAATAAAGTGCCAAGCCTAACAGCAGTAAATGAGGATATAGACGGAGATTCTAGGAATCCGAGTACGACACATCCTGGAGCTGATGAAATAGGTCAATCATCTAACGATGTAGGTGTGGTAACAGTTATGTCACCAGCGGGAACAGTTTCGTCAGGGACACAAACGGTTAAAGTAATTGTGAGAAATTATGGTGGAAACACAGTTACCGGATATAATGTAAGTTACAAAGTTGATGGAGGATCTACCGTTACACAGGCCGTAACAAATTCATTGTCGACCTGTACGAATGACACCATAACATTTACAACGACTTTTAGTCATACAGTTGGATGTACCAATCTTACAGCATGGACATCAGCGCCTAACAGCTCAACGGATGGAAATGGTTCAAATGACACTACTTCTTCAAGTTTTGGAGTTGCCATGTCAGGAACGTTTACCGTTGGTAGCTCTAGTTCTGATTATACTACAATTGACGCGGCGATTGAAGCGTTAAACTGTGCTGGAGTATCTGGTGCGGTCGTGTTTAACATTGCTTCAGGTACGTACACCGGACAATTTGAGGTGGGTGGCGTTACAGGTGCTTCGGCAACGAATACAATAACATTCCAAGCTGCATCTGGTACAGCAAGTGATGTGAAAATCACTACTGCAACAACTTCGTCTAGTGATAGACACACAATTAGATTGAACAATGCAAAGTATATCGTGCTACGTAACTTAACAATTGAAGGTACGAATACTACGTACGCGTGGCCACTAATAATAATGAAGTCAGATTATATTACGGTTAAAGGATGTGCAATCAAGACAACGACAGAAAACACGTCAACCAACTATATTGGAATCGTAATTAGCGGTAGTGCGACAAGCTATTCTTCTTCGTATAAAGCAACAGATATTGTAATTGACAGCTGTTCAATTACTAAAGTCAGCTTCGGGCTCATGTGCTATGGTGGTGGGTCTTCAACCTCTACATTATCGCCAGGTCTTAAAATTATGAACTCTACGTTTAGTAATATAGGATCTTATGGCATGTGGATATACTATCAAACAGGTACTGTAATTCATAATAACGTAATTAACCTAGGTACAGCCAATGAAGGTTATACAGGTATCTATTGTTATTATGTAAAAAACAACTGTCAAATCACACAAAATCAAATACGAAACTCTGGATATCAAGGCATATATTTAGGTTATTGTGACAACACGAGCTCAACAAAGAGTGTTTTTGCAAACAATACCATCGGAAGTTTCCGTGGTAGTCCAACTTTTTATGGGGTATACAATAGCAGCAGTGATTATTGGGACGTCCACCACAACACGATTGTTGTTGATATAGCTACTTCAAGTACTGCAAGAGCGTTTTACATGCAAAGTGTAAATTATTACAATGTTCGGAATAATATCTTCGTCATTAATGGGAATTCAACCACTTCAAATCACTTACCGTTTTATACCTCTACATCTGCAAATGGTTCTACGCGTGTCCTAGACTATAACGTGTATTACAACAAAACGGGTTCTTATGCCTTATATAATGGAGGGTACCGAACACCGGCTGCGTTGAACACCTATAGCTCAGTTGCTGATGATAATTCTGCATCGGTAAAGGTGCCGCTTAAAAGCACTGCCGACTTACATTTAGCAGATGGATGTTTCATGAAATTCCCTTCAATATCGACCGTTACAACCGATATGGATGGAGCAACGAGAAATACTACAACAACGCATCCTGGAGCGGATGAAGTGGAAACAGGCGCAGTAGATGTGGGTGTTTCTGAAATTCTTTCGCCAATTGGTGTTGTTACCGCAGGAAGCCAGACCGTAAAGGTGGTTGTTAAGAATTACGGATCAACAACGATTAATACTGTAGTCGTAGATTACCAGATAGGCAGTGCAACGTCACAATCAGAAACATTCACTGTTTCTATGGCGGCATGTACCGCTGATACGTTAACGTTTACAACTGCAGCAAGTCATACTGCAGGTTGTAAGCAGGTTAGAGCATGGACAAGTAGTCCAAACGGAACTACTGATGCTGTAACAGGTAATGACGAAGGACCTCCTGTAACCATTGGTGTTCCAATGGCGGGTGGGGTATTCACTGTAGGTACAAGTTCAAGTGACTTTGAAACCATACAAGATGCCATTGACGAAATGCAATGTGCTGGTATTGGTGGAGCAGTGGTCTTTAAGATTGCGAGCGGAACTTACGTAGGTCAGTGGGAGTTAGAAAATATTCCTGGAACTTCAAGTACCAATACGATTACACTCCAATCTGCAACGGGTGATCCAAAAGATGTTATGCTGTTAAATTCGGCTGGTTCTTATGGAAACGCACATACACTACTTGTCAAAGGTGTAAACCATGTTCGATTACGTGGAATGACAATAGAGGGTGCAGGCGGTTATGCATGGCCACTACATATATGGACATCTAAACATGTTAAAGTGGATAGATGTGTTTTTGACGCTAACGGATTAAACTCTACATCATCAGGAAAAATTTGTGTAGTTGTTAATACCAGCGCAACAAGTTATAGCTATGGGGGTTTAGGCCATTCGGATAGTTTAACCGTGGATAGCTGTATTATGCAGGAAGCTGGTTGGACAGGATTTATGATGGCTGGAGTTTCTAGTAGTATTTCCAACAAAACTCCTGGATTGATTTTCTCAAACAATATGGTTACAGCCAATTACAGAGGAATTTGGTTGCAATACGTTGGTGGATCTGTACTTCACAACAATGTAGTAAGTATGAATACATCCGCGTTAAGTTACACAGGTTTATATTTGTATTACTGTGGTGCCAGCAACTATAAAGGTCAAGTAATTACAAATAACCAAATATATAATTGTGCTAACCAGAATGTTGTAATGACCCAGTGTGATAATACATCCACAAATCGCGGTCTATTCGCAAACAACGTTGTCACTAAAACTAGAGGATCGAATCAACTAATTGGCATATATAACAATGGTGGCGATTATTGGGACTTCTTCCACAATACTATAGATGTTGATAAAACTTCATACACTGGTACCGTTTATGGCCTATACACATCTGGTAGTAATACCAATGTTCGTAATAACAGTTTTTCTATTACTTCTACAACTGTGGCTACAAGTAGTTATTGTATGTATCACCCAAGTACGCCAAACAGCAGCACTTATAGAGTGAACAATAACAACTATTATTTCCCAAGAGGAGCTAGTGGTGGATTATATTATGCAGGTGGAGTTCGGACCTCGTCCAATTTTAATACTTATTCCACAACAGCGGATTTTAACTCAATAAATGTTAATCCTAGCCCAAGCAGTTCGCGACTTTATCACATGAACCAAGAGCATCTGTTTGGAGCAGGTGATTCTACAGGAACGTTGAAAGACGTTGAAGGGGCAACTCGACCTGTGAAAACACCAACGATTGGGGCGTTAGAAATTAACCCTGACTTAAATGTAATGAGTGTTGCTGGTGACTCAGCTTGTGGAACGAACAATTCTAGTGCTGCAGTTAAAGTAACATTCAAAAATGAAGGTGATATCATCCAGCAAGGCGCTCATTTTAATGTAACCTTAGATGCTGGTACGCCTGTATTAGTTTCTATAACGGGACCATTTGCGAAAGGTGTTACATATACTAGAACACTTCCAATAACATTAGATTTAAGTGGAACAGCTGCAAATGTAATTACGGTTACCAATGCGGATGGTGATGTAGATGCGAGTGATAACTCAGCAAGTACTTCGGTGCCATACTGGGCAAATCCTGTTTCTTCATTTACTTATAAAGATTCTTGTCTAGGTGATGCAATGAGCTTTACCAATACAAGTACAGTAGCAACTGGTTCAATTACATCAACAGGTTGGATGTTTGGAGACGGTAATACCGCTTCAACAACTAACCCGACTAACACGTATGCAAGTAGTGGTAATTACACTGTAACCATCATGAGTGAGTCCAATGTCGGATGTAGAGATACAGTGAAACAAACAGTTTCTGTATTAACGGCATTAGCGGCTGGTACAATCACTGGTGCTAAAACAGTTTGTTATAATACCTCATCTGGATCAATAAACTCAACTGCGTCAGCTTCAGGTAGTGCTGGTGCATATGAATACCAATGGCAGTCGTCTACTGACAATGTAACTTTTGCTGATATAACAGCAGCTACAAGTGCCGACTATACTTCTGGTGCTTTAACTCAAACTACATATTTCAGAAGAGCTGTAACAACAGACATAGGATGTGGACCATCTCAAACAGGTTCAATCAAAATTACTGTTTACGACATGTTGGTTGGTGGTGTAATTGGATCAGATCAAAACATCTGTTACAATACTACACCTAGTTCAATGACTCAAAGCGCAGCACCAACAGGTGGTGACGGTACTTGGACGTATCAGTGGGAGTCTTCAGCAAACGGAACATCATGGAGTTCTGTAACGGGAGCAACCGCTTCTAGTTATGCTCCAGGTGCATTGACTGCAACAACATACTATAGATCTCTCGCAACCGGTGGATCAAGTTGTGGAACAATTGCTAGTAATGTAGTGAAGATTCTTGTCTACAATGATTTATATGCAGGCCTTGTAGGTACCAACCATAGTGTTTGTCCTCAGAGCCCAGCCAATACATTAAATGGAACAAATAACCCATCAGGTGGCGATAATTCGTATACCTACCAATGGCAAACTTCTCCAGATAATACGACATGGTCAGATATCACTGGAGCAACTTCTGCCTCATTGACTTCTACTACTGCTTTAACGGCAACAACTTTCTATAGAAGAAATACGACTTCAGGAAGTGGTTGTGGCACAAAGCCAACAAACGCAGTTACTGTAACAATTGCACCATTACCTAAGTCATCGTTTATTGTAGCAAATCATTGTTTTAACGATGTGATGCCAGTAACGAATAACTCAACCGTAACAACTGGTTCCTTGACTGGTTTTGCATGGGACTTTGGAGATGGAAACACGAGTGCATCAAGAGTGCCTTCTCATGTTTATTCAGCTAGTGGTTTTAAAACTGTTAAACTGAAAGTAACGTCTAATATTGGTTGTGTAGATTCATCTACGAACAAAGTGAACGTTTCAAACGTACCAACTCCAGCATTTACAAAAGTGTTTGATTGTGTAAAGGAAGAAGTACTCTTCAAAAACGCAACTTCTGTAAACTGTGGTAAGATCTCTGCCTTTGCATGGGATTTTGGTGACGGTTCAACTTCTACGGTAGCCAATCCAAAACATAAATACAGTTCGACTGGAACATATGCTGTTAAGTTTAAGATCTTCCTACCAGGTGGATTTAGAGATTCAGTAACAAGAAACGTCGTAATTGCGAAAAAAGGTGTTTCTGGATTTACAGCAGACGACGAATGTTTCGGAGATAGTGTTCGATTTATCAACGCTTCGACAAACGCAGCTTCTTACGATTGGGATTTCGATGATAAAACATCGTCAACCCTTGAAAACCCGGTTCATTTCTATCGTGTAGCTCAAACCTATAGTGTAACACTTGTTACCACAGACGGTAACGCTTGTGATGACACAACAACGAAAAATGTAACTATAAAAGTTAAACCATCCGTTTATTTCTCTACTGATGATAGATGTGTAAATACAGATGAGCCGTTTAAAAACGGAACACTATATGCACATACGTATTCTTGGACATTCGGAGATGGTGGGACTTCAAACTCAACAGCGAAAGCGTTAACGTACAGATACAACACTGCAACTAACTATATAGTGAAGTTGGTGGCTTACAATAACAACGGTTGTAGAGATTCATTCTCTAAAAAGGTTGTTGTATTCCCTAATCCAACGGCTTCGTTTACTTTGGCTAATACCTGTACAGGTGATGCTGTAAATGCGACCAACACTTCAACTTCAAACCATGGTAATCATTGGGATATGGGAGATGGAGCAACGTTTACGACAACGACACCTAAACATCAGTATAATAAAGCAGGGACATTCGCAGTAACATTAACCGTTGAGTCAATCAATGGTTGTAAAGACACTACACAGTCTAATGTAACTGTTTACGATACACCAGACGCTGATTTCTCAGCAAGCAAGGTTTGTGCGGGTAGTGCAACTAGCTTTACAAATAAATCTACTGGTGGTTCAGGTACAGTGACACATGCTTGGAACTTTGGAGATGGTAACACATCTTCTAGTGCAAGTCCAAATCATACGTACGCTGCGGCAGGAAAATATACAGTTTCCCTTTCAACGACTGGACAAGGTAGTTGTGTTGGAACAGTATCAAAAACTGTTGAAGTGTATGAAGTACCAACAGCTTCTATATCTGTTAGTGATGTTTGTGTTGGAAAGGTTTCAACATTCTCGGCATCAACTACTGGAGCTTCAACATATGCATGGAGTTTTGGTGACGGAAATACAAACGGATCGGTAGCACCATCACACACCTATGCTAAGGCTGGAACTTATACAGTATCAGTAACAGTAACAAGTGTGTATGGATGTGCTGTAACGTCTACAACAACTACAATGGTTAATGACCTACCAACAACAGGTTTTACGAACTCTACAGTATGTTTAGGAGATGCAACAGTATTTACAAATACAACATCTATATCTAGTGGTACTTTGAGTTACTCATGGGACTTTGGTGACGGAAGTAGCAGTAGTGCTGCAAGCCCAAGCCATAGCTATGGATCTGCAGGGACTTATACTGTAGTTTTAACAGCTACTGCAAATGGATGTTCTGCATCCTATAGTGCTAAGGTTGTTGTAAACGACGAACCAACTGCTGATTTCACAAACAATACAGTTTGTCTTGGATCCGTAACGAGCTTTACCAATTATTCAGGTGGTGCAACTAAGTACTCTTGGAACTTTGGTGACGGTAGTACTGCATCAACGGCAACAACTCCAACACATACATATGCATCAGCTGGAACCTTTACTGTAACCTTAACTGCTGAAAATGCATCAGGTTGTTCAGATGTGAAGACAGTGTCTGTAACAGTATTAGGATTACCAACAGCAGACTTTAGCTTAGCTAACGCTTGTGCCGGGTCGGCTGTATCATTTACAAACAACAGTAGCACTGGTTCTTACATTTGGAGTTTTGGTGACGGTGGAGCTAGCTCAACCAAAAGCCCAACACATACTTATAAGACTGCCGGTAATTACACGGTAAGTATTGAAGTAACAAATGCAAACGGATGTGAATCTACTGTGTCTAAGCAAATTACAATCTACGATTTACCGAAGGCTGATTTTGCTGCGACATCTGGTTGTGAAAAAGCGGGTATTCAGTTTACCAATATGACGACAGGCACAAATACATATGCTTGGACGTTCGGTGATGCTGGAACGAGTGCCGCTAAGGATCCTAATCATACATACGCAAGTGCAAACACATACAGTGTAAGCTTAACTGCAACAAACAGTTCAAACTGTTCGTCGACAGCAACTAAAACGGTTGTGGTTTCGGCTCAACCAACAGTTTCATTTGCTACAACTTCTCCTTGTGTGGGTAGTGATGCGGCATTTACGAATAACTCAACTCAAGGGGCCAATAGCTGGACCTTAGGAGATGGAGCTACGAGTAGATTGACAAATCCGAATCACAGATACGCAAGTGCTGGTACGTACAGTGTTAAATTAACAGTGACTACGGCTGCAGGTTGTACAAACTCTATGACAAATTCTGTAACGGTTAATCCAAACCCAGTTGCCTCATTTACGTCTAATGCACTTTGTACTGGACCAAATGCAACTTTCACAAATACAAGTACTATTGGTGGTGGATCTATCGCAAATAGTCAGTGGAATTATGGTGACGGTAATATTGGAACATCAAATTCACATACCTATACAAAAGCAGGTGTTTATAATGTGACGTTAATGGTTACATCTGACAAAGGATGTATGACATCGTCAACTTCACCAGTAGCTGTTTATGAAGCACCAACTGCTAAATTTAGCGCTAACAATGTTTGTTTAGGTGGTGAAGCTAAGTTTACGAACGAAAGCTCAAACGCTTCTAAAGTGACTTGGGATTTCGGTGACGGAGCAACTAGTAATTTAACAAACCCAACGCACACGTATAGTACTGCGGGAAGCTTTACAGTAACCTTAACAGCAAATAACCCAATTGGTTGTTCAGACGTTGTGACAGGTAATATAACTGTGAGTGCCAATCCTACTGCAGCATTTACTGCATCTGATGCATGTGAAGGAGCGATTACTAATTTCACAAATAATTCATCTGGTTCAAGTTCAAACAGTTGGAATTTTGGAGAAGGAACATTAAGTACGGATGAAAGTCCTGCACACATGTTTACTTCAAGTGGAAACAAAACTGTAACACTTGTTACGACAAACAACGCCGGATGTTCAGATGAAATATCTAAGTCTGTAGTTGTAAATACCAGTCCAGTTGCAACATTTACTGCCATTGGGAATTGTGAAGGAGACGCTACAATGTTCTCAAATACATCACAAAACGGTAATGCTTTTGGTTGGAGTTTTGGAGACGGTAATACAAGTACAGTCCCTAATCCATCAAACACATATGCAGCAACTGGAGATTACAGAGTATTGTTGATTGTAAGCAATGCAAACTGTGTTGATTCGTCAGAGCAATTTGTATCAATCAGTCCACTTCCAAATAGCAACTTTACACACTCAACTTCAGGAAGAGAAGTTAGTTTCTCTCCAATTGAATTAGGTGGTGTAGTTTATAGCTGGAATTTTGATGACGGTAAGTCTTCAACAGATATTAGTCCAGTACATAGATATGTTGGCGCTGTAACTCAGACATATAATGTTTGCTTAGAATTAACAGATAAGGCTGGTTGTACTTCTGAAATGTGCAACGACGTAAATGTTGATTTAGTAGGTGTTAATGATGTTGACGCAATCGGCGGATTTAATGTATATCCTAATCCAAACCAAGGTGCATTTGTTATTGCGCTAGGTGAGGTTAAAGGTGCTGTTTCGATAGCACTATATGACACTAAAGGTGTTCTTGTAACAGTTGTTGATACGTCAAACCCATCAACACAATTTAACATTGATGTTACAGGAGTTGCTGAAGGCGTATACTTCGTTCATGTTAAGAATGGAGATTACACTTCAACACAACGTGTGGTTATTACAAAATGATGAAGCGGTAAAACGTGGAATCGCATAATAACTAAATCTTGTTCTAACAAGGGGTCGGAAACGACCCCTTTTTTTTTCGTCAATTTGGCGGATACCTTTGCGCTTTATGAAATTAATTTTGAAGTACTGGAGATTGGTGCTAGAAGCTGTCATCATGATTGTTGCGCTCTTCTTAACATGGCTGTATGTCAAAGACCTTGGTTGGCCAAACACCGGGTTAATGGTGATTAGCATCGCTTGGGTGGTGTACTATTTGCTTCAATTAAAACTTAAACTGGGTCTAACTTTACCATTTGCCTTTATTATTACCTGGTTAATCTTATCCATTATGGAATGGAACGATAATCAAGAAGTGCAATCGTTTGATCTTAGAGATTATCAATTGGCAATCGCTTTCATTCTACATGCCCTTAACGGCGCTGTTATATATTTCGAACAAAAAATGCGATGGTGATGACAGTAAGTTGGAGAAAATTAGCGTTATTAAGTAACACATGAATCGAATTAAAAAAATACTAAAAAGAACCGCAGTTGCCGTTGTCAGTCTCGTTGCATTGGTCGTACTATTTATCCTTATATCTGGGAATCATTATATGTTCTTTATGTTGCGACACACCGTTTTGGAAGGTCGTATGGGGCCAACGGTAGACGAACACGTCTATTACGACAACAATGTCGTAGCGGCTTCGGAAACACCGTTTCTATGGCCAATAGGAGCCAATTATGAAACCAATCAATTAAGCGCAACCGACGAGGCCTACCATGAAACCTATCAGACAAAAGCCTTTTTAGTGGTGCATCACGGTGAAATTCAGTATGAGCAATATTGGGATGACTATTCTGATTCGTCTAAAACCAATTCATGGTCAATGGCTAAAAGTGTCTGCAGTCATTTGATTGGTTGCGCCCTTCAAGATGGTTTGATTCAAAACGTAGATCAAAAAATATCTGACTTTTTACCTGATTTTAAAGACGATACCATTACCACGTTACGTAACGTGTTAACCATGAGCACGGGTTACGATTGGTACGAAAGTTACCAAAATCCTTTTGGCTTTACGGCTCGATCACTTTATGGTAACGATACTAGAACGTTGATGAAACGATATGACATTGTGGATGAGACTGGTACAACGTTCAATTACAAAAGTGCTAATTCTCAGTTGTTAGGTCTAATCATATCATCGGTTACAGGCAAAACTGTGAGTGCTTATGCAAGTGAAAAATTGTGGAAACCAATTGGGGCGAAACACAATGCACTCTGGAGTTTGGATCACGATCAAGGCGACGAATTGGCCTATTGCTGTTTCAATACGAATATCCGTGATTATGCGAAGTTTGGTAAGTTATACCTAAATAAAGGTATTGTAAATGGGGATACATTAATTCCAGCTTGGTATTACGAAGAGGCCACAAAGCCAACGGCGCTTGAATTAAAAACAGGTGGACCTAATGATCGTTATGGTTTTCAGTGGTGGTGTTCGGGATATGAAGGGGAACCGTTCTTCTATGCACATGGCATTAATGGTCAATATATCTTGATTCTACCTGATAGTGATTTGATTGTCGTGAGACTTGGCCAAAGCAGACCTCATAAACGAATAAAAGGCCACCCTGTAGATATTTATGAATACCTAAGGATGGCCAAAAACATGATCGGTTCGCAGGGGTCTTAGCGTTTAAAATTGTAACCAATAGATATGCCATATCTATAGTCGTCTTTGTTAGGAACAAAGAAGAAGTTAACCGGTACATTCATGGTGCCGGCTTGGAATGATTTACCTATTGCAAAAACTAAGTTGGCTGTTAAAGTTGGAGAGCCTCGACTATCTAGTCTATCTTCTATTGGCAATTCGTTGATGTTGCTTCTGTCTTGTGGTCTATACCAGATGCCATTTTCTTGATATTTTTGCTCCTTTTTAGCAACATTAAATGTTGGGCCAAATGCAAATTCCAAACCGCTTCTTGCATTTCTTAATCCA
Organism: Bacteroidia bacterium; assembly: GCA_047620825.1. GTDB lineage: Bacteria > Bacteroidota > Bacteroidia > NS11-12g > UBA9320 > UBA987. The sequence goes on from JBLHOC010000013.1 coordinate 28,644, forward strand.
TTTAGAACAGTTAATGATGGTAAAAATAGACCTTGATCTAGACCGCTAATTTGTGGTATAATCTCAATTAAACCTTGATATGAACCACCGTGTAAATATTGCTGCTCAAACTGGTAACCTATATTGATAAAACCTGGACGTAAGTCGTAACCTCCATCAACTCTTGAACTGCGCAATATTTTGGCAGAAGGCCCGGTAAAAACGGTGTAACCTAATCGTGGACCAGATAAGTTTAGTGATTGCTGATAGTTTGGTAATCGTCCACTAGACGTATTAGTCTCGTCGGTTAAGCTTAACAATTCATTTTTATCATGTGGGATGTTAAGTAATTTTTGTAAGGTAAGTTTAATCATAAATTCAGCATCTTCAGGTAAATTCAAAAAATCCATCTTAGCGACTTTATTAGGTTCAGATGGGTCTTTGTTTATCATTTTTGTAATGACATATATGCGACCGGCAATCTCCTTTATTTCTGCGCTTAAAGCCCAGTTTATGCCGGTTCTTTGACACATTTGTCTAACACAGATGTAATCGCAAATGGAGGACTCGGTCTTGATCGAATCCATGATGAGTAAAGCACGCTTTTCATTTACTACATCATAAGCGTTTGCGTGGTACGACATGTAATTGTAAGCGAAACTGGTAAGTTTAGCGTTTGTATGATTCGTTAAATTGCTTTCAATATTTGTAACAATGAGCCGCTGGTTTTGGGCTGAAACGTAATTGGCAGTAACCAACAGTAATACGATAAGTGTAATTTGAGTTTTCATGTTTTTTTATTCAAAGATGTGGATGGAACAGGTCGACAAAATTGCAAATTTGCGTATATCGCAAATTAGTTTTACTGTTTTGCACATATGTTGGGATAAATGAAAGATGGTGATGGAATAATTTGTGTATTTTGCATGTTGGTTAATCGTAAAAACGGAATGGCACAAAAAGTAGCATACAAAAAGTATCAGACTCGGTTTGTTGAGTTCCTTAAAGCAAGTGTACCAAACCAGGTTTTATTAGCAAACGAACTTGCTGAATTACTCTCAATCTCTAAGGACAGTGCCTATCGAAGGTTAAGAAATGAAACGCCTTTGTCAATTGACGAAGCCATGGTGATTTGTGACCAGTTTAATATTGATCTCACTTCTTTTTTTGAGTATAAGTACCAAACCATCCCATTCAAGTTTAGTAAACTGTATGACGGGGAAAAAGATTTGCGTTCGTATTTTGAAAACATCCATCAAATTATGGATTTGGGGCTATCGAACAATGCCAAAGTGACCTTTGCCGCAGAAGATATTCCTGTATTTCATCATTTTGAATATCCGAATCTCGCTGGATTTAAAATATTCTATTGGCAAAAGGCAGTCTTAAATGACGAAAGTTTAATCGGACATAAGTACAGTTTGGATATCATGCATCCAACGTTATTAGATTTAGCGGCTCAAGCAGTAGATAAATATAATCGATTGAACAGTGAGGAAATTTGGACAGAGGACTCGATTCATTCAACACTGAGTCAAGTACTGTATTTTGCAGAGTCGGGCCAATTTGTGTCCAAAGCATATGCCCTAGAGGTACTACAGGATGTCCAGCTTATGGTAGAGGGTTTGATGCGTAAAGCTGAGCGAAGCTCCAAAACGCTTGATGATCAAAAGAATTTCGTATTGTATAACAGTGAAGTAAGAATTGGTAATAATTCGATTCTTATTCAAGCAGAAGATGCAGCTCGAGTGTTCATCAGTCATAACACGTTTAACTCTATCAGTACAGAGAACACTAGCTTTTGCAATGAGACAGCGCTATGGATGCAAAATTTAATACGTAAGTCTACTCCAATTAATGATGTAAGTGAAAAACATCGATTTCAATTTTTCAGATCTCTTTTTAATAAAATTGACGATACGCGTTCTAAAATTGAGCTTTGTTAACCCTTCAATTGTTTGAATATCGATTGATTTATAGCACTTTTGTTGTATGACGGCCTATCTACTCATTTTTGCAGGTTCAATAGCAATTATCGCTTCCTACTTGTTTACTGAAATCAGTAAACGGACGAGCATACCATCGGTACTTATGCTCATTGGCGCTGGCGCCATTCTTGGTCAATTTTATACCATAGATTCTGGTGCTCTGGCTCAGCCATTAGAAGTGTTGGGTATAATTGGGTTGGTCATGATTGTTTTAGAAGGAGCATTAGACTTAGAGTTAACAAAAGAGAAAATACCGCTCATAAAAAAATCTTTTGGTATGGCATCTTTGGGTTTGATTGGTTCAGTGTTGGTGATTGGTTTTATTCTTAAAGTGGTGTTTGGAATGACGTTGGGTTCTGCCATATTATATGCAACACCTTTGTCTGTAATCAGCAGTGCGATTGTAATACCTAGTGTAGATCAACTACGGAGTGATAAAAAGGAATTCTTAGTCTATGAGAGTTGCATATCAGATATTTTAGGCATCATGCTATTCTACTTCGTTATTGGATTGCTGAACAATCCTGACCCAATTCAGGAGGTGACGAATTTTAGTTTGAAACTGATAGTGACCATTGTTATTTCGATCATTACCAGTTTTGGTTTAATATTCTTGTTTAAATATATAAAGACTAAGGTCAAAATATTTTTGTTTTTAGCCATTTTAATGGGGCTATATGCCATCGAAAAAAGTCTGCATTTAAGTCCACTTATTTTAATCCTCATTTTTGGAATGATGTTAAAAAACAATCAGTTGATTTTTAGAGGCGCATTGGCCAATAAAATAAGCAAGATGGAGCTAAAACTGATGGAACATAATTTTCACATTATTACACGTGAAACGGCATTTGTGCTTCGTACTTTTTTCTTTATAATTTTCGGTATGTCTATGGTTTTAAGTAGTCTACTCGATATTAAGGCACTTGGAATAAGTTTACTTATCACTGGGTTAATGTTTTTGGTTCGATGGTTGTTACTTAAGGTCTTTGGGAAAGGTGTTGGCCGTCCTTTATTGCTGGTGGCCCCACGTGGTTTAATAACAGTCTTACTGTTCTACTCCATTCCAAATGATTTAATTTCCACAGTCTTTCCTGAAAGTGTCATTTTGTACGTTGTTATTTTTACTAGTTTAATAATGACTTACGGATTGATTAGGAACCAAGCGACTCCTAGCGATTCAATGTTACCTGATGAGGTGATTCCTGATAATGTAGGGTGACGACATCAAATATTTAGAGGATTTCTCTGTGATTCACGCAACCCTTTAGGGTTTTTGTCACTAGCATCCGAAAGTTTTCAATAAATGGTCAAAATGTCTCTACACCCCAGCAAATACGTGCTTGAAGTAGGATTTACCCAGAAAATAAGTCGACATCAAGTGTCATCTTTGTTTGCCGAGATAGAGTAACTTTTTTCACTCCTTCATTTACTTGGTTGCATACGTAATCCAATGATAGGTAGTGATAC
>JBLHOC010000014.1:0-30981 GCA_047620825.1 Bacteroidia bacterium
AGAGTGGTGTTTGTGCTTCAGATAATAGCAACAGCATTCTACATAATATTTATAAACCAACCATCTCAGGTCAAATCATTGGTGGTGGTGATGTATGCTTTGGGAAAAACAGTGGTGTTTTAGAGTTGCAAGGTTACAACGGTAAAGTATTAGACTGGGAGCAGCAAGATGAAAGTGGCGCTTGGAACCCAATTGGTTTTGACGGAGATTTATACTGGTACGAGAAGTTGGAAAAATCAACAGCTTATAGAGCAATGGTCCAAAATGGAACTTGTGAAGCGAAGTATTCAGCATCTCAAAGTATCATGATTCACCCAATGCCAGAAGTTGGTTTTACTTCAATAAATTTATGTGAAGATCAATTGGCAAGTTTTACAAGCACAACTCAGGTGAGTGCAGGTAGTATTAAAGACCTCAATTGGGTTTTTTCTGATGGATTTACAACGTCAGAAGCAGCATTTGATAAAGTGTTTCAACTACCAGGTAAGTTCAATGTGACTTTAACAGCGCTTACTGATATGGGTTGTGTTGAAACAATCACAAAGGATATTGCCATTGGAGAAACACCAAAGGCATTCTTTAGAATTAACAATGGTATCTCACCTCAAACAGGTTGTAAAGATGCTAGCGTTCAATTTGAAGATCTAACGAATTTCTCAAGCCCAACGGATCTCGATTATGCTTGGGACTTTGATAATGAACAGGTAGCATCTATCACCAATCCTGATATGTTATTTACACAGAGTGGTAACTATAATGTTAAGTTGACAGTGACTACAAGAAGCAATTGTATTGATTCTTATACTGCTGATTATTTAGTGTTGGATGAAATCAAACCTAGAGTTGGTGAGGATATTAAAGCAAGCCTAGGCATTGTGATACAATTGCATGCCATAGGAAACATATCGTATTTGTGGTCACCAGCAGAGTTTTTATCTGATGCCAACATTGCGAGTCCAATGGCAACGGTTACGGAAAACACATTGTTCGTGGTTACAGGAACGGATTATTATGGATGTGAAAGCAAAGATTCTGTTTGGGTAAACGTAGTTGAGGACTACAGAATCATTCCAAACAACGTAATCACACCAGACGGAAATCAAGAAAACGACGTATGGGTCATTCAAAACTTAGAGAATTATCCAAACAATCAAGTCACTGTCTTCGACAGATGGGGACGAGAAGTGTATAGCCAAGAAGGTTATAGCAACGATTGGGGCGCAACAAATTATAATGGACATTTATTGATGGATGGAACGTATTACTACGTTGTTGAATTTCCGGAAATCGGTAAGGTGTTAAAAGGGGCCATAACAGTAGTTCGAAACAAATAAAAAGTACGACAATGAATTTAAGAAAAGCATTTACGGTTTTAGCATTTATTGGGTTGTCTTTGCCAGGTATCGCTCAGCAGGTTCCTTTGGTTAATCACATGTATGTCAACAATTATTTGATGAACCCTGCCTACGCAGGTGATAAAGGAACGAACCTATATCTACTCAACCGACTACAATGGGTTGACGTAGAAGGAGCACCAGAAACTTTTGTTGCCAGTATTGACGGCATGGTGGGCAACACCAATTTAGGATATGGATTAATGATCATGAACGATGTCACCAATATCATTGGTCGATCTGGCATTTTCGGAACCTATGCCTACAAGTTACCATTGAGCGATAAAACGCAATTATCATTTGGTATGTCTGTAGGGTATGAGCAAAACAAAATATTGTTCGACCGAGTGAACGCATCCAACCCATTGGAGATTACGCTTATAAACAATGTAGAAGACCAGTCGAATATTGATGCGAACGCAGGTGTTACACTATTGCACGATAACTTTACTTTAGGCTTGTCATCATACCAACTGTTTGCAAACCGTAATGGTTTCCAAGACGAAACAACGCAGTCGAATTATGTATACTCGTTTATGCGTCATTATGTGGCCAATGCAGGATATCGTATTCAAATAGAAAAAGACAAATTGTACCTTGACCCAATGGTTGTGGTTCGATTTGCAAGTCAAATAGAGCCTCAAGCTGATTATAATCTACTGTTGAACTGGTCAGATATGGCTTGGATCGGTGGTGGGTATCGAACGAATTATGGCGCCAATATTATTGCTGGTGGTGTGCTTGCTTCCAAATTGGTCGGAAGTTACTCCTATGGTAGAAGCGTTGGTCCGATTGAAAAACTTAGTGCTAATTCACATGAAATAACCATCGGGTACAAGTTCAATGGCATCATGAATAAAAAGGATGCCGATAAAGATGGTGTGTATGATGGGATCGACAAACAACCGGATACCCCAGAAGGGTGCGAAGTAGATGGCTATGGCGTGGCATTGGATGGTGACATTGATGGTGTTCCCAATTGCAAAGATCAAGAGTTAAATACGCCACTAGGTGCAGGTGTAGATGTATACGGTGTGGCATTGGACGACGATGAAGATGGGGTTATTAATTTGTATGATAGAGAGCCGAACTCACCTAAAGATTGTCCAGTGGACAAACTAGGCGTGTCGTTAGATACTGATATGGACGGTGTGTCGAACTGTAAAGACAAACAATTAAATACGCCGCTGGGTGCTACTGTTGATGCCGATGGTGTTGCACTAGATGCCGACTCAGATGGTGTGGCTGACTTGTATGACTTAGAACCGAATACACCACATTACAAACACATTGGAGGCATTGAAAATCCAGATGCATCAGATTGTATCGTGGATGGTCGTGGCATTGCTAAGGATTCAGATAAAGATGGCATACCTGATTGTATCGATTTAGAAACGGAAACGCCTCAAGGTGCTTTAGTGGATAAAAACGGAAGGTCAATTGATACGGATGGAGATGGTGTTGCAGATGGTATTGATAGAGAAATTGATTCTCCGCGTGGTGCACCAGTAGATAAATGGGGTATTGCTATGCCAGACCCAACGCTATTAGATGACGACAAAGATGGTGTACCAAATTTGTTGGATTTGGAGCCAAACACAACAGCTGGAGCAAAAGTAGACGTGAATGGCCGTGAGGTTAAGATTGTTAACCCAGCGACAGTGAATAAGCTAGAAATTAAAGATATGGACGATAACTCTACTGAATGGGACTATTACATGGTGATAGGTGTATTCAAAAATCAGAGCAACGTTAAAGGGTATCGCGCGAAGCTTCAAACGAAATATGGTGAGCGCACACAAGTGCTGTTAACCAAAGCTGGATATAACTATGTATATACTAAGGTGGTAACAACGAAAGAAGAAGCCCATACAGAGGTCGATCGTTTAACCAATAAAAAGGTAGAAGACTTTATTGTTGGAAACCCATGGTTATGGAAAGAGCCTAAAAATTAAAAAAGACAATACGATAATACTACTCAACTATTAATTGGAGGCGGTACTTAGGTGCCGCCTTTTTTTGTAAAAACAAAGTTGAAACATTAGCCCTTCCGTTTTTGTTGATTTTGTACATTTGCACCACCAAAAAAGTACACCTATGGCATTCGACATTAACCTTATCAAAGACGTCTATTCTAAAATTAGCGATCGTGTAGAAGCAGCTAGAAAGTTGACGGGGCAACCCTTAACACTCAGTGAGAAAATATTGTATAGCCATCTATGGGATGGGTTACCTGAAACGGCGTATGGCCGTGGTAAATCATATGTTGATTTTGCACCTGATAGAATCGCTTGTCAAGATGCAACAGCTCAAATGGCATTGCTTCAATTCATGCAAGCCGGCAAAAAGAAAGTAGCCGTACCTACAACAGTGCATTGCGATCACTTGATTCAAGCAAAAGTGGGTGCAGATGAGGATTTGCAACAGGCGCTTAATACAAGTAATGAAGTATTCAACTTCTTGGAATCTGTATCCAATAAGTATGGTATCGGTTTTTGGAAACCAGGGGCAGGCATCATACATCAAGTTGTATTGGAAAATTACGCTTTTCCAGGAGGCATGATGATTGGGACTGATTCTCATACGGTTAATGCTGGTGGACTTGGAATGGTAGCCATTGGTGTTGGCGGCGCAGATGCTGTTGATGTCATGGCAGGAATGGCTTGGGAACTAAAATTCCCTAAGTTGATCGGTGTTAAGTTGACGGGAAAACTAAGTGGTTGGACAGCACCAAAGGATGTGATTTTGAAAGTCGCTGGTATTTTAACTGTTAAAGGTGGTACAGATGCGATTGTAGAATATTTTGGTGAAGGAGCAAAGTCCATTTCTTGTACTGGAAAAGGCACTATTTGTAACATGGGTGCCGAAATTGGAGCCACAACTTCAACGTTTGGTTACGATGAAAGTATGGAGCGTTATTTACGGGCAACAGATCGCAGTGACGTAGCTGTTGCGGCCAATGATGTAAAAGAACATTTAACTGGAGATGCAGAAGTATATGCAAATCCAGAATTATATTTTGACCAAGTAATTGAAATAAACCTATCAGAATTAAGACCACATTTAAACGGTCCGTTTACGCCTGATTTAGCAACGCCAGTTGGAGAACTAGGTGAAAAGGCCAGAGCCAATGATTGGCCGTTAGACGTAGAATGGGGATTGATTGGTTCTTGTACGAATTCTTCTTATGAAGATTTGTCTCGAGCAGCTTCTATTGCAAAACAAGCCGTGGATAAAGGCATTGCAATGAAAGCGGAACTAGGGATTAACCCAGGTTCTGAACAAGTGCGATATACAGCAGAACGTGACGGTTTGTTAAAAATATTCGAAGATTTAAACGCGAAAATATTTACAAATGCTTGTGGACCATGTATCGGTCAGTGGGAGCGGGCAGGTGCTAGTAGTAAGCCAAAAAACACTATAGTGCATTCGTTTAACAGAAACTTTAGTAAACGTGCAGATGGAAACCCAAATACACATGCTTTTGTTGGATCTCCAGAGATTATTGCAGCGATAACACTTGCTGGTCGATTAGACTTCAATCCAATGACAGATACATTGGTTAACGCAAAAGGCGAAGCAGTGTTATTAGACGAGCCTACTGGATTTGAATTACCTCCAAAAGGATTCGATGTGAAGGATAATGGCTATTTAGAACCAATCGCAGATGGTTCGGGTATTCAGGTGAAAGTGAGTCCAGAATCAAAACGGTTACAATTGTTAGAACCGTTTGCGGCGTGGGATGGGAAAAACATCCTAGGTGCAAAATTGCTAATCAAGGCAAAAGGAAAATGTACAACGGATCACATCTCAATGGCAGGTCCATGGTTATCTTATCGTGGTCACCTTGATAATATTTCAAACAACTGTTTAATAGGTGCTATCAACGCATTTAATGATAAACCGGACGAAGTATACAGTCCAATGTCTGGCGAATATGGCAGTGTGCCTAAAACAGCTCGTATGATTAAAGCAGCAGGAGAATACTCTGTTGTAATTGGTGAGGAAAACTACGGCGAAGGATCGTCAAGGGAACATGCAGCAATGGAGCCTAGACACTTAGCTGTGAGAGCAGTTATCGTTAAGTCGTTTGCTAGAATACATGAAACAAACCTTAAAAAGCAAGGTATGTTAGGATTGACTTTTGCCAATCCAGCCGACTATGACTTGGTTCAGGAAAAAGATACATTCGACATTGCATTGGATGAATTCAAACCAGGAAATCAAATGACGGTTACCTTGAATCACGCCGATGGATCGAAAGATGCGATTAAAGTCAATCACACCTACAACCAACAACAAATCGAATGGTTTGAAGCTGGAAGTGCCTTGAACTTGATAAAGCAGCAAACGAATTAGCAATCCATTTATCGGATGAAGATTGATTTAAACAGACCTTTCCCATATCCAATTGTTGACGGAACTCGTCCTAAATTGTTAAGTTCTGTTGGGTTTTCACTGTTTATTTTTTTATTCCTTTTAGTTTTTCAACCCTTTGGCATAAGTGAGCTAGAAGGGAACATCGTTTTGGTCGTACTGGGTTTCGGAGGCGTTACTTTTTTCGTTCAGATTTTGTCTTACTTTTTGGTTCCTCAATTCTTTCCGACCTTTTTTATTCGAGATAAATGGACGATCAAAAGAATGATTGTATTTGGCAGCGCACAGTTTTTTTCTATTGCCATCTTCAATTGGTTGTATAGCGCATTGTCTTGTGATACACCCTTGGATATTTCTGGTTTTATTGGTTTTATCTTTATAACGTTAGCGGTTGGTATTATCCCATCAGCATTTGGGGTTGTACTGATGGAACGTGTGCTCCGTAAGCAACACGCATCGGTCGCCTCCAATGTGTTACACGAAATTGAATTAGTTAAAAACCAACATCACTCAAAAAAGGTGATGTCGTTATCATCTGAGAATGGTAAAGATGTAGTGCGTTTGGATCCTGATCAATTGGTCTGTATCAAAGCGGAAGGGAACTATGCAGAAATAACTTTTGTAGCGGATGACGGGATAAAGAGAAAATTGGTGAGAAATACATTATCCAGCCTAATGTCAGTTTTGGAGTCCGAAACACTAATCAAACAGTGCCATAGATCTTTTATAGTGAACTTTAATTTCGTAGATGAGATTACAGGAAATGCTAGAAATTATAATTTACATCTCACACAAATTGATTTAACAATCCCGGTTTCAAGATCGTTTTCAAAAGACTTCATTAAAAAGTTTCAGAACAATTAAGTGAATGCGTGTCCCATTCATCACAAAAGGTCCCGTTAACGTTTTAAATCCTCCTATCTGTCAAATATATAGCCGATTCGAACCATAATGACGATCTTGTTGTTTAGTCGTCAAAAATCAACTGTAGCATTGCTGTAGAATTTAGATTAATGAAGATGATGATTGCAAACGTACAGAAAGTGATTTGGACCGTATTGTTGGGATTAACAACCAACATAGCAACGGCTCAATTGGTTCAAACAATAAGAGGTACTGTAGCTGATGCCCAAACAGGGGAGTTTTTGATTGGAGCAACAATCGAAATTAATAATAGTACAAATCAATACGGTGGAATAACAGATGAGGACGGCGTTTTTAGAATTGGAGAGATTGAGATTGGTCGGTACAATATCATTTGCTCATACTTAGGTTACGAACCAATAGTCATGAATCAAGTTGAAGTTACCTCTTCCAAACAAGTCGTAGTGGCTTTGAAAATGACAGAAGTGCCAAGCGCACTTAAAACGTCGGTATTGCATTTGAAGAAGGATAAAAGGAAAATACAAAACAACATTGTGAGTGTAAGTGGTAGAACATTTTCTATCGAAGAGTCACAGCGGTATGCAGGTAGTCGTGGGGATGTGGCGCGAATGGCTCAAAACTTTGCAGGTGTTCAAGGTGCCGACGATTTTAGAAACGACATCATCGTACGAGGGAATTCACCTATAGGTGTTTTGTATCGGGTGGATGGAGTAGACATTCCAAATCCAAATCATTTTGCTGCTGTGGGAACCACAGGAGGCCCAGTGAGTATGTTAAATAACAATGTGTTGAAGAATTCTGACTTCTTAACTGGTGCCTACCCGTCTGAGTTTGGGAATACGACTTCAGCGGTATTTGATCTTGGATTACGGTCAGGGAACAACGAAAAACATGAGTTTCTAGGACAAATTGGATTTGCAGGTTTTGAACTCATGGCAGAGGGCCCAATCTCTAAAAAATCAAAATCTTCTTATCTTATTAATTATCGATATTCAGTGCTTGGTGTATTTCAAACCCTAGGAATTGATTTTGGGACAGGTGCTGCAATCCCTCAATATCAAGATTTAACGATGAAGTTGAACTTTCCGGATAAGAGCGGTGCTACAAGTCTTTTTAGCATTGGAGGCATAAGCAGTATAGATTTGTTTCAAAGTGAATCCAGTCAAGAGTCTGCTTATGGGGATGATTTTGAAAATTTAAGGTTTAAAACGAATACAGGTGTTTTTGGACTAACAAGAAAACAAAGACTAGGCACAAAAACGGTGTTTAAATTTACCTATGCCATTGATGCAGTTCAAACACAGACTACATTGGATACTTTCGCGCTGGATAACGGCAATATCATAAACTACGCTGGATTGTATAGAGATGATTCCAAGCAAGGAAAACATTCGATCATCGCAACACTAACCCATAAATACAATTCAAAACACAGTTTAAAAGCAGGGTTTCGATACTACAATTATTTCTTCTCATTAAAGGATAGCGTGTATTCAAGAGACTATGATTTCTGGGTGGAACCTGCTGATTTTAAAGGCAATACAGGATTGGTGCAGTCTTATGTTAATCACAGGATGCGTATTAGCAATCGGTTAAAAGTGAATGTCGGATTAAACTACGCACGATTTGACTTCAATGGTGCAGCTTCTATCGAACCTCGATTCGGATTGAAATATAAATTTAACAGCCAGTATGAAGTTAGTTTTGGATATGGTTTGCATAGTCTATTACCGCCTTTTAGAATCTATTTTGAAGATGTAACGGATAGCCTTGGAAACAAAAGAAGTGTTAACCAAGATTTAGGTTTTACAAAAAGTCATCACTTCGTGTTATCAAATGATTTTTATCTAACAAAAAGCAGCAGACTGAAAATAGAGGCCTACTACCAGCACATGTTTGATGTGCCGACGGATGGTGGAGGTGATGCGTATTACTCATTGCTAAACCAAGGCGTTGATTTCGGTATATTGACAACGGACGACATGCGTAATGCCGGCACAGGAAGAAATTATGGTTTGGAATTTACCTATGAGCATTTCTTATCGAAAGGCTTCTATTTCTTGAATACAATTTCAATTTATCGATCTTTATACACCGCTCAAGATAAGGTGGAATACCCGACCGTGTTTGATTCGAAGTATGCGTTCAATGTGCTTGGAGGCAAAGAGTTTTATTTCAAATCAAAAGTGAATAAGAAAGGTAAAACAACAAAAAGTAGCTTAACCGTTGATTTGAAATTGGTCGTTAATGGAGGGAGAAGACATTCTCCGGTAAACGTAGATCAATCCATCGCCGAACAGGATGTGGTGTACGTCAATAGCAGAACGAATGAACTACAGTATAAGGAGTATGGGCGATTCGATATCCGCTTGGCGTACAAAGTGCAGTCGAAAAAAATCAGCCAGGAATGGGGCATCGATATTCAAAATATTTCGAATCGAAAGAATATATTTTCAACGCAATATGACATCCAAGATCAGCAGTATAATACCACTTATCAAACTGGATTATTCCCAGTTGGAATTTATCGTATCACATTTTAATAAGGCGTCGTCTTAATTTAGTACTTCATCATTTTATACCTTTACAAAAAAATGGTATGAGAGATGTAATGCTTATACTCCATTTCATTGGCCTTGTAATGGGCATTGGAAATGGATTTGCACACCTTTTCTTAGGACTCGGAATGTCCAAAATGTCAAACGAAGAATCTGTGGCATTTACGTTAAGAACTTTTGCTGTCAACAAAATGGGATACATTGGTTTGTTCCTGTTGGTGGTGTCAGGTGGTTATTTGATGACGCCGTATTGGGATACATTGATGTCGAATTACACCTTACTTGTTAAACTAACCTTGTTTGTCGTTTTGGTTATGTTAATCGTAATGATGAATGGCTTGACAAAAACAGCGATAGAAGAAGGAGGCGGATCCACTTTACATAAAATTCAAAACATAGGAAAGATTACACTCCCATTAGGTGTAATCATTGTAGTTTTGGCAGTATTAACTTTCCACTAGTCAATGGTTAAATCTGTACAGTTTTTATGTTTGATTGTGCTCTTAGGTCTTGGATGCAATGCACCAGAAACTCCTAAATCAAACAATCGATATAGCGACCCAAAGTTGCAACGCATTTATGAGTTACAAGATCAACAAGCAACCAGGAAACTAATCCCACTACTTAAATCTAAAAAAACGATTCATAGAGAAGCCGCCGTGTTGGCATTTGCCTCCATACAAGATTCTTTTGCCGTTCAATTTTTACGCGAGAGCCTATTAACAGATTCGAAGATAAACGTGCGTCAAGCAGCTGCTTTCTCCATAGGCCAAATGAGGGATTCGACAAACGTGCCAACTCTTTTTATGGCGCTTGCAAATGAAATCTCTTCCCCTTCCCGTAAATATATTTTGGATGCCTTAGGTAAATCGGCGAATCAAAAGGTGGTAGATTATTTTAATACATTTCACACCACTGTAACTCAATTGCGAGAAGGACATGCTAGAGGTATGTATCGGGCGATATATCAACGTCAGGTTGGAGATTCCTTTGCAAAACAGTGTATACGGTATTTTGATATAGCTTCTTCTGATGAGACTAAGTTTTATGCCGCCTGTGTTTTAGCAAGGTTGCCGAAGGCACTAACAACACCGTATTTAAACGAGATTAAGGGGCTGGCAGGAAAAAACCCTGATGGTGAAGTTGGACGTTTGCTCAAAACGATTATCGAGCCACAACCCCAAGCATCTAATCGATTGGATTGGCGTGTAATAATGGATAACCTTGAGCGATACAAGACCAAACCGTATGACTTAGTGAATGATTTGCGTCACACAGATTTAAGTTCGAGGGAAGCCATCCTTGCATTAAAGGATTGGTCATTTAATCATAGGTATCAGGTGGTTCGGACAACGGCGGCTGAGCTGTATCTCAAAACCGTGGAACACAACCCCGATACAAATCTGAACGCTGACCGTATTAATTATTTGGAACGATGTATTAAGACTAGAGACATGGCCTTGCAAAGTTTGGCGTGTTATGAAATAGTGAAACATCCTGACCAGAAGTGGATGACCTTGCTGCGCCAATACCAAGATTCACTTGCTATGCCTCGTCAAATAGAAACGTACCTCGATATAGAAAAAGCTTTTGCTAAGATAAAGGATCGACGTTTTGTTCAACTACCTGTAACTTATAATCATTCGATTGATTGGAGTCATGTGAGCCAAATTCCGGACAACCAGCGCGTGCAAATAAACACGACCAAAGGTTTAATCGTTGTTCAACTGAACGTAAATGAAGCTCCAGGATCTGTGTCTAATTTTTTAAAGCAAGTGGATTCGGATTTTTATACGGATAAATATTTTCATCGAGTCGTACCAAATTTCGTGATACAAGTAGGATGCGTTAGAGGTGACGGATGGGGTTCGCCAGATTGGACACAACGCAGCGAATTGTCGAATTATTTAACGTACGATACAGGAGCTGTAGGCCTGGCATCTGGAGGGAAGGACACCGAGGGTGTTCAGTTCTTTATCACGCATAATCCAACGCCATTTTTGGACGGACGATATACTATATTTGGCCACGTAATCTCAGGTATGGATGTGGTTCATGCCATGACCGTTGGTGATAAAATTGAAAACATAATAAAAGTAGTGCCTTCAGAATTATGAAAAAAACATTTGTCTTTCTAGCAGTTGTGCTAACGAGCATCCCATGTTTTGCTCAAGTAAATTCGAACAAACTTGACTTAGACAACAAGTGGTACGTTTACTGGGGTTGGAACCGAGGATGGTTTACCCCGTCTGATATCCATATGGTTGGTGAAGATTATGATTTCGTTTTAGACAATGTCAAAGCGAAAGATCGTCAGTCAACATTTGGAATTAAAGAGTACTTATTCATTACACAGTTGTCTGTACCACAAACCAACGTTAAGCTTGGGTATTTTCTAAACAAACACTATAGTGTCGCAGGTGGATTCGATCATATGAAATACGTTATGATTCGAGACCAGGAAACTACGATTACTGGAGAAATCAATCGTCCAGGATCAGTGTACAAAGGCACCTATAATCAAGATAGTATTCAACTTGGATATAATTTTCTGCGGTACGAACATACCGACGGATTGAATTATGTTTTCCTTGAAATGAATAGACATGATGAATGGTTTGATTTAAGCCATTCAAAAATTAGAATCAGCTCGGTAGTTGGTGCTGGGCCTGCTTTGCTTCGACCACGAACAGATGTTACCCTACTCAACCGACAAGGTCGAAATGTATATCACAATGCAGGGTTTGGGTTGAATGGAAAAATCGGACTGGAAGTATTACTCTTTAATCACTTCAATATTTCAAGTGAGGTCAAAGGTGGATACATAAACATGCAATATATTCAAGCCACTGAAAGGAAAGCTGACCGTGCCCAACAGTCTTTTGGATTTTTACAGTTAAACATCATGTTTGGCGCAACTTTTGGCATACGATAGTCTTTTGTTCGTCAGCGATAAATATGTGTTTGTCCAACACTAACCATACAACGCGAAAGCAACATTAACTTTGACAACTTGGAACTCCTCCGTGAGATATACATAACCCTTCGAAGAAACGTGCTTCGATCAGTTCTTACAGCATTTGGTGTAAGCTGGGGAATCTTTATGCTCATTATAATCATGGGGCTCAGCATGGGGCTAGAGAACGGAATCAAATCTATGTTCAAAGGTTTTAGCTCAAACTCTCTATTTGTTTGGGGTCAATCTACATCCATGGCCTATGCCGGTTTTACCGAAGGACGCAGAATTCGTTTAAAAATTGAAGACGCAGATTTTGTGCGTGAACATATTGACGGTGTAAAGATTGTCGCACCAAGGGCTCAGTTGGGTGGATATAGTGAAGCCAATAATGTAAAGTATAAAACCGAAACGGGTGCTTTCTCAGTTCAAGGCGATATCCCAGAAGTACGGAAAATATACCAGTGGTTACAGGTTGATGGACGTTTCATTAATGAAATAGATCAGAAGGAAGGACGGAAAGTCTGCTCTATTGGTCGGAGGGTAAAAGAAGTATTGTTTAAAAATGAAAATCCGGTCGGTGCCTACATCTCAATCAACGGTATACAGTTTATGGTTGTAGGTTGTCATCGATCACAAGCTTCAGCAGATCAAGCAGATCGCGACGATCAGCAAATCATTATTCCAATGGCGACATACCAAAAGGCTTTTGATGGTTCAAATTACATCAATTGGTTGGCTGTAGAATGCACCGATGAGGCTGATGCAGATGTTGTTGAACAAAGTATAAAGAAAGCCTTAGCCGTAAAGTATAAGGTCCACCCAAACGACCCACGTGGTATTGGCGGGTTTAATGCCAAAAAAATGTTTGGACCTATGCAAATGACTTTTTGGACGGTTCGAGGAGTCGGATGGTTTGTTGGATTGATGACGTTAATGGCGGGGATTATTGGTGTAAGTAATATTATGCTGGTGTCGGTTAAAGAAAGAACAAAAGAAATAGGTATTCGAAGAGCGTTGGGGGCTAAGCCGATAAACATCATGGTGCAAATTGTATCTGAAGCCTTGGTGTTATCATTGATTGCAGGTTATGTCGGCTTGATGGCTGGTATTTGGTCAATTGAAGCACTTGCTCGTTCGCCATTACAACAAGAAACATTTAAAAATCCTGAAGTCCAATTTCCAGTAGCCATTGCCGCTTTAATAGTTTTGGTTTTCTTTGGATGTCTTTCCGGGTTTCTTCCTGCAAATAGAGCACTACGCATTAAGCCGGTTGAAGCGTTGAGAGACGAATAGCTTCTTAACAATGAATCAAAATTTGGAGCGTTATTTGTATAACACTTAGCAGTAATGCATTTACAATGAATCTTAAATCTTTTTACCTAGCTATCGTACTATTTGTTGCTGGTCTATCCATGGCGTCTGCAACTGAATTGAAATACGAGAATTATATTTACGATAGCCTTATAGAAACGGTGCTTTTGTCAACCAATTCTGTTGCCTACAATCCGCTGGCAATCATGAATCTTGGGGCTGAAAATGCCTTGAGGTTGAAGTTTGACAGATTGGAAGCAACCAACGAATTTTATCAATACACCTTCGTTCATTGTACCTCAAATTGGAAACCCAGCAGCCTTCAAAAAACAGAATATTTAGAAGGTGTTACTATGGGTAATATTGAGGATTACAAGTATTCCACCAACACATTTCAACAATACGTTCAATACGATTTGGTTTTTCCGAACCAAGATATGGCGCTTACGAAATCAGGGAATTACCTGTTAATCGTTTTTAGAGATTTCGACGAATCAAAAATTGTACTCACCAGACGGTTTATGGTCTTTGAGAATGAAACATCAATTACAGGCACAGTAAAACCAGCAACTAATCCAAGTGATCGTTTTTACAAACAAGAAGTGGATTTCGAAGTAGACTATAAAGATTACCTCATTCAAAATCCATTTTTGGATGTGCATGCGGTAATTCTTCAAAACAACAGTTGGAACAATTCTATACTGAACCTGAAACCACAATTCGTCAACAACAATATCTTACAGTTCAATTACGAGAATGAAAACTTGTTTAATGGCGTCTCTGAATTCCGATTTTTCGATATTCGCTCGTTGAGGAATTACAGCCAAAATGTGGCTAAAAAATTCACAGATTCATTGGTGAATGTAGTGCTTAAGGTTGGTGAATTGCGGTCTAGTAAGGCCTACGTCAATTGGATTGATTTTAACGGAAAAAGGGTCATCCAAAATACGGATGGTGTAAATGTGACAGATAATGGAGACTATACATTGGTGCATTTTAGCCTCGAATCCCCAAACAAACTTATGGCAGGTGACGTCTACGTTTACGGCGAATTATCAGATTGGAGATTGAATGAACGGTATAAGATGACATATATGCCTGAACGCGATGCATACTATTTGGCTGTTAAGTTAAAACAGAGTTACTACAACTACCATTATGTTGTTCCGGGTGAGAATGGGAAGATAGAATATGCGTACACGGAGGGTAATCATGCTGAGACGGAGAATGATTATATGATTCTTTTATATCATACCGACGCCTTCTACGGGTATGACAGGCTCATTGGAAAGGTTAGCCTGAATTCCCTCACATCCAGAGACTAACATTCGCGCCTAATTACACACTAATTTTGCAGACATAATCCAAATGTCTGAACCTCTAATTTATCAACTTGCGTTAAGCCAAATACCCAATATTGGGTCCGTTTTAGCCAAAAATCTTGTGGGCTATTGTGGCGGTGTCGAAGCTGTTTTCTCAGAGAAATTAAGCTTGCTCAAGAAAATTCCAGGAATAGGGGAGGCCACTGCAAAATCAGTGTATTACTTCAATGATTTTGACGCCCTTCAATCGGAAATCACATTTATCAACGACCAGAACATCAGTACCTACTTTTTTACGGATAAGCGTTACCCTTACCGTTTGAAACAAGTCCATAATGCGCCAATCATGTTGTTTCAGAAAGGGGAGTCCGCCTTAAATGCTGGAAGAATGCTGGCTGTAATTGGAACACGTAAAACGTCGCAGTACGGTAAAGATTTAACAGACAAGCTCATTGATGAACTGAAAGACTATGGGCCAAGCATAATCAGTGGCCTGGCCTATGGCATAGACTCATACGCGCATAAAGCAGCACTTAAGTATAACTTGCCAACCATCAGTGTATTTGGTCATGGACTGGATCGGATATATCCAAGCCAAAACACCAATTTGGCCAATAAAATTCTAGAGTCATCGGGTTGTTGGTTAACCGAGTTTCACACTGGAACAATACCTGATCGTGAGAATTTTCCCAAACGAAATAGAATTGTAGCCGGTATGGTGGATGGTGTCATTGTAGTAGAATCACCGCTTGCGGGAGGCTCGATGATTACAGCGAATATGGCTTTTGGGAATGATAGAGAGGTGATGGCTGTTCCGGGGAGACCTTGGGACGGACACGCTATGGGATGTAACAATTTGATAAAAACGCAACGTGCACATTTAATTGAAAACGGACAGGATGTAGCAGAAATTCTTAATTGGGATACGGATATTAAACAGACCGCACAAATTGAGTTGCCTATAT
The DNA here is from genome assembly GCA_047620825.1 of Bacteroidia bacterium. Taxonomy (GTDB): domain Bacteria; phylum Bacteroidota; class Bacteroidia; order NS11-12g; family UBA9320; genus UBA987. Next base: position 15,772 of record JBLHOC010000014.1, read on the forward strand.
CGCTAGGACCGCAAGAGCAGATTATCTTTGACGTGTTAAAATTGCACGACGGTTTAGATATTGACCGACTAACGTCATTAACAAATTTAAACCCAAGCATATTAGCTTATAAATTGTTAGAAATGGAAATGAAACATTTAATTCGTAATCTACCGGGTAAGCAATATCGATTGATATGAGTGTTGAGCAAAAACAAATAAAAATTTCTGATTATGATTATGATTTGCCACAACAATTCATTGCGCAACGTCCGTTAAGTCATAGAGCCGATTCTAAATTGTTGGTCTATGGTGATGGGCATATGACACACAATGGTTTTAGCGATATCGTTGACATACTGCCTAAAAATGCATTATTGGTTTTTAATAATACCAAGGTGATTCCTGCTCGACTGTTTGTCACCAAACACACTGGCGCCGTGATTCAGGTGTTTCTGTTAAATCCTGTTTTGCCGTATACAGATGTTGAACGCGCTTTGAAGTCGAAAAATGAACCGATGACATGGAGTTGTATTATTGGCAACTTAAAGCGTTGGAAAGATGGGGAGACTCTTCAGGCAGAGATGGCTGGAGTGATGATGGAATTCACCCTAAAAAACAGGGATAAGCGTTTGGTCGAAATGACTTGGACGAAGGATGTTGCTTTTTGTGATGCAATTGATGTGTTGGGGAATATGCCGTTGCCGCCATACATCAAAAGGGAAGCACAGGAGGCTGATGAGACGCGATATCAAACGGTGTATGCCAAACATGATGGCGCAGTTGCCGCACCAACGGCTGGATTACATTTTACAGCGTCAATCATTGAAGCATTAAAAGAAAAAGGAGTTACAACAACTGAGGTTACACTACATGTAGGCGCGGGAACCTTTAAACCAGTGGAAGATGACTTGGTTTGGAATCATCCAATGCACGAAGAGTATTATCAGGTGAGTTTGTCATCGATTGAAGCGTTGATTACGGATAGACCTCGTATTGCCACAGGTACAACAAGTTTAAGGACGTTGGAAACCTTATATTGGGTTGGCGTCCAGTTGAGAGATGGCTTAGACCATCCATTAAATGTTGCCCAACACTTACCTTATTTGTATAACGGGCAGCTACCATCTTACAATGAAACGCTATCTGAAATTGTGGCGTACATGAGTGATGCAGGAATTACAGATCTAGTTGGTGTTTCTGGCATTATGATTATGCCTGGATACGACATTAAATCTGTTACTGGATTGATTACCAATTTTCATTTACCCAAATCCACCTTATTGCTTCTAATTGCGGCATTGGTTGGTGAAGAATGGAAACGTATTTATTCGGAAGCAAAACAAAACAATTATCGATTCTTGAGTTATGGAGATAGTAGTTTGTTGTTGAAATAAGTTTCGTGAACAATCAACAGGTTGATTGCTATAACCTACTGAAATTTAATGCCAAAGAAACATTATGCAGGTTAACGGATTGGAATGAGGGATGGGTATTGATATTCCACAATCCTATGCTGTATCTTAATTCTGGGGAAAACGCAAAAAACGGAAATCGCTTCTCGAACCCAACTCCAAAGTTTACGGCAAGGTCAGTTGTTGTTTCAAATATTGTCGATTTGTTTTTGTGAAATATTGGTGCTTTGAAATTTGGTCCCAAAAGGAAATAGGGGCTCACGTTTTCACGTTGTTTCTTTATGATGACATGCACCATGAAATCGATACTCGCAGGCATTATCAGATAGTCTTCTTGTGAACTATCAGAAAACGTAAAACCACCACCATTGAAAGACCAATCTATTTCAGGTGAAATGGATATTGTTTTGTTGAATGAGTAATCAGCTCTAAAACCAACCCGATACCCTAAACCGTTAAACAACGATGCATTGTCTGGAAGCATACTACCAGCTCGAATATTTGATATATTCGGTGCAATGTTATAGCCAAGTCTCAAACTTTGTGACACTGTAGTCCTCTCCACCACCATCTGACTAAACGAAATAGTAGGAAGTATCATAAAGACAAAAACAATCGCAAGTAGTTTCATGAGTTTATTTGAGGTTGACGATGTACAATATGGTTAGATTATTCAGGTTCTGTCAAATATACGATTTCGAATTTCCGCGATCAGCTAAGACCATTATGTAAAGGGTTTTAAGCTACGGAGATAGGAGTTTTCTATGGAAATCATAAATGACATAGTAGTTAATGATAATAGTATAAGCACTTCGTATTACCGTAGTTGAAACATCTGACTTAATTTTGTACTAGAAATTATGAGTGTAGAAGTATCAACGGACAACGATTTTAAAGATTTATTGAAATCAAACGACAAGGTAATTGTTAAGTATTTCGCTAATTGGTGTGGTAGCTGTAAGTTATTTGCTCCAAAATATCGTCGTCTTTCCGATGATGAGCGATTTGAAGACATTATATTTTTAGACGTGAATGCGGAAGAAAACGAAGCAGCTCGTAAACTAGCTAACGTAGACAACTTGCCTTATTTTGCAGTATTTAGTAAAGGTGAATTGCTTGCTGGTGCTGCTACCAATAAAGAAGAAAATGTTGTGGCATTGTTAAACCAATTGAGCTAATGCACATCCCAACGATAAAAAAGTTAATCGAGGCTGTTGATCTTGCCGGATTAAAAGCGGCAGAAGAAGCCATTCTCGAGGAACAAATACCTAAAGTGGAAATTCCAGGCGCGGATGAAGGGGAACAATTAACGCACGTTATTGCAGCCATTTGGATTAAAGAGGATATGGAAGCGAATGGAACCAAATTAATGGATTCACTTCGTGAATACACCAAAAAGGTTCGAAAAAGTATCGATTAGTATTTCACGACACGACCCATCATTGTTGTATCATCCGCCTCTCCAACAATTAGGTATATGGCAGGAGGTAAATGGCTTAGGTCTACATTAAGCGCATGATCTACAGAAAGTAGTAATTGACCCAATTCATTATATACGTTTATGACGTCAAGTTGTGTCTCAAATTCTATTAATCCATTGGTTGGATTTGGATAAAATTGAAGTGCTTTATTGTCAGCTGTAAAAATGCCTGAGGTGTGAAAGTTTAAGGTGTCAATCCTCTCAGTTGCACAGGCACTATTTGATTTGCCCTCTATAGTCGTATGAATTCTAAAAGGCGTGCTTTTGCGCATAATCAAGGTGTCAGTCAGGAAAGTAGATTCATGTCTGTTTGCACGAAGAAAATTACCAATAGCATAATCCAGTATTGGTGTGCCGTCAAGATGTTCCAATGCCATAGTGGTCCTGTATTCTTTGGGGTCATGCGCGGTTGGAATAAATACTTCCATCCTGAAACTTGAATCTGAAATCTTCGTAACGTCCAATTCTGCTTTTGGTTCGGGTGTAACGAAAATCGAAAAAGCACGCGACGAAACGCCATTTAGTGGACAAAAATTATCTCTGGCTGTCACGACAAACGTATAAGGCAATTTGCTTGCTGCCCCAACTTTTGGTGTCCAACAAAAACGTGCAGATTGATTAAGTGCCTTGGCGTTAATGACAGTAAAACTTGCACCAGGAATACCTCTATTCCATTTTATTGTAACACTGTCTGGATTCGGTCTCGGCAATGGAGGCGGTAGGACGCGTACTTTATCTTCCGTAGAGATTGTAAAACACAATTCTTCTCCTTCACAAATTTCAGTTTGGAATTTGCCCTTTATCCGCGGAACGTTATTTGCCTGGCATTGGTCCACCCAAATTAACAATTCTCGAACGCTCAATCCAACCACTTGATATTGTCCAGTTGCGTCTTTTCGCCATTCCGTAGTTTTTACAGAAACAGATGCTTTGTTATCATTGGTGTCAGCTGGATAAAAGACGAAATCACCAGTGATGGTGTCAAATTCAAAATTGGTGGTATTCGCAACGGTTAAAGGTTGTTTGGCAGAAAAACCAGATTTATAGGTCGTGGTGTTTTGACGATCTATCATTGGGTTAATGAGCTCAAAACTTAAAGAGTCAAATTCAGCAATGTCAAATGCTCCCAAATTGTGAGATGTTGGTTGATTTACACAAGAGTAAAAAATGCCATTCGATATTGTTCGATACGTATTTCTATTCGACAATGTTTTCGAACACCTTTCAAACTGATCATATACATATATAGGTTTATTGGTGCCATTAGTCGTTGTAGACCCACCAAGACGATTTGAAACAATCAGCTCTCCTCTGAGCACACAAGATGTAGACAAAGCCGAATAAGCGGGATCTGTCAAATCTATACTGGCAGCATATTGGTGTATCCAGCTGTCGTTTAAAGTGTCGCAACCTACATGTTCTTTGACCTGTGAAATCAGACTATAATTTGAAATCGGGATGAATGTATTGGTATTAAGGTCGCTTAATGTGACTTCAATTTGTGACTTTGGAATAGAACTGACGGCTGATGTCGTATGGATATTGAAATATAGGGCAATGGTGTTGTCGTCTGTGAATGTGTGACCTATTAACGCAGAGTAGATGTCTTGCCCAAAAGACAATTGCGCGAAACACAATAAAACGGTTAGTATAATGGTTTTCATAACAGTATGAGGGGGCTAAATTACACATAGTTGCCTAGCCAAAAAAAAATGACAAAGTCTTGGTTTAAAACATTTGTACCTTTCGAATCCAATCAAACCAAAATATGAAAAAGTTAAAAGTTGTTATTCGTCTAAGCTTAATTCTCGGACTTGTTTATTTCGTCGCTGCTACTATAGTTGCTTTTGATGTTATTGGTGATATAGAGAAAAGTTATGTTTCAAAAAACCTTGAAGAAGGCGATAGTTTGAGTTTTGGTCAGGAATATATAAATGAAAGCAACATTAGTGGCTCGACTAGATCCCATGGTTATGATGGTAAACGCTATAATATCGATCATGAAAATGGTGTTTTTGTTATATCTAAATTGCATCAATCTAACATTCAAAGTCAAAACCAGGTGGCAGCTTCATATGTTAAAGGAGTAATGCGGTATGAAAATGATACGCTCGTAATTCAATTAAAATCGCAATTCAAATACCTTTATGTGTCTACGTTGGATTCAATGAAACCTTTAGATGTGTACCAAGGTGAATGTACGATTAAGGCTGTGTCTAAAGACTTGAGTGGTGAGTTTGGAAGTGTTTATCTTTCAGGTATGGACATGTATGAATGGGGTTGGAGCATATATTCTCTTCCAATAAAAGTAAAGAAAGACGAACTCTTTAAGGCGGAGCACCCGATCAATACCATTGCCAAATTTGATTTGTTTCAAATCGAAAATAAGGGAGTAACAACTACGTACAACAGAACAGACTTGTTACTCATTGGCGCCGACGAACTCACTATGAAAATTCAAGAATAAAAAAAGCCCTGAATCTCTCGAAACAGGGCTTATATAAAGTCTTTATGGACTAGTTTTTTGCTAAGTAATCTGCAACACCATCGTGTGTAGCATTCATCGCAGTTTTACCTTCTTCCCAGTTTGCAGGACAAACTTCACCGTGAGTTTCAAGGTGAATTAAAGAATCTAACATTCTCATGGCTTCGTTTACATTTCTACCTAACGGTAAATCGTTTACCAATTGATGACGAACCATGCCTTCTTTGTCGATTAAAAATAATCCTCTATAAGCGATCATTGGACCAGTTGCGCTCAATTGTTCGTTTTCGTCGTAGCCATATTCTCCAGCTAACACACCATAATTGATGCTGATGGTTTTTGTTGTATCCGCAACAATTGGATACGTAACACCCTGAATTCCGCCATGATCTTTAGCCATTTGAAGCCATCCCCAATGAGACTCTTCGGTATCAGTAGAACAGGCAACTATCTCACAACCTTTAGCTTTAAATTCTTCCAATTTAGCCTGAAACGCATGCAATTCTGTTGGGCATACAAATGTGAAATCTTTAGGGTAGAAGAAGAAGATTACATACTTCTCTTTCAAATATTGATCAAGTGTGAAATTTTCTACAATTTCTTCGCCATTGACTACCGCACCAGCAACAAATGATGGGGCTTTTCTTCCGACTAATACTGACATAATTTTCTATTTCTTAATTTGGTGCAAAGCTAAACCTACAATCCATGAACGACAAGTATTTGCTATAAGTAATCTTGATATCCAGATTGAATTGGGCAATAAAAAAACCGGAGTGACTAAGCTCCGGTCTTTATAATAACTAAACCAAAATAACTATACATTATTATCGAAACTTGATGTCTCGTAATAACTCGTCGTAGACGAACAATTATCTTTTCGCACTATAGTAAAATCGTCCGCGACTTGTATGGGTCAATATTAAGGCAAAGAGTCTCGGAGTTATCCACTGTGCATCATTGGTGGATAAGATGGACTTTCTGATGTTACTGTGATAATTCGTCCTCTAAATACGCGCGACTTAGCGTTACATACGCTGCTCCGTTATTGTGTATATGTACGATTTGAGCATCGGTAATTTGTTTTACCACTTTTGCGGGACTACCCAAAACCAATGATTTTGGCGGAATAACCATATTGGCCGTAACCAACGCATTTGCGCCAATGATGGAATATGATCCAATTGTCGCACCGTTTAAAATGGTGGCATGCATACCAACAAGTACATGGTCTTCAATGGTTGCCCCATGAACCAACGCCAAATGACCGACAATACATCCTTTACCAATAGCAACCGGAAATCCAGGGTCAACATGAATCACGGCATTGTCTTGCACATTTGATGCTGCGCCTATTGTAATAGAATCCGAATCACCTCTTAGCACGGCTCCATACCAAATAGATGCTTTTTCTGAGATGTCGACATCTCCAATCACGGTTGCATTTTCTGCAACAAAAGCGCTCTTGTCTATTGACGGCTGCTTGCCTTTAAAACTTTTGATAATCGCCATTGTGTGCTGTTTTTAATCTGTATTTTCGCTCTTCACGAAGAAAATAAATTTTGCTGGTTATGGGGCTAACGCGCTTGATTAATATTGGAACTTTATACGGATTGACAAAGTCGAACGAAGCAAAACGTGGTAAAGATTTGGCTAAAGTAGAAACCATATCAGATGCTTTTATAGATTTTAAAGATGGGAATATCCATGGTTTTGGTTCGATGGGTGAATTGCCAAACACTGAACCAGAAGCAACTTACGACGTTGAGGGCGGTATTGTTTATCCAAGTTACATCGACTGTCATACGCATTTGGTTTTTGCGCAAAATCGTGAGGAAGAATTTGTCGACAGGATAAAAGGATTAACTTATCAGGAAATAGCCAAACGGGGCGGAGGCATACTTAATTCGGTTGAAAAGTTACGGTCCATGTCTGAAGATCAGTTGTACTCGGATGCATCCGAAAGATTACACAAGTTGATCAAGTTAGGTACAGGCGCGATCGAAATAAAAAGTGGCTACGGATTAAACGAAGCTGGTGAGTTAAAAATGTTACGTGTCATTAAAAGGCTGTGTGAATCAAGCCCGATACCAATTAAAGCCACGTTTCTAGGTGCTCATGCCTTTCCAACAGAATACGCGACAGATCATGACGCTTACGTCGATACGCTTATTGATACAGTATTACCTGAGGTGGCTCGTCAAGGATTGGCAGATTATGTTGATGCCTTTTGTGAAGACGGATATTTCTCGGTAGACCAAACAAAGCGAATTGTGGAAGCGGGTCTCAAACATGGGTTACGCGCACGATTGCATGTGAATCAGTTTAAAAGTTTTGGGGCGATAGAGATGGCTGCAAATAACCAAGCCATAAGTGTAGAACATCTGGAAGAAATGACTGAATTGGATGTTCAGATTCTAGCCAAAAGTGACATGTTTGGTGTGGCATTACCGGCCTGTTCTTTTTTCTTAAAAATCCCTTACACCCCAGCACGAAAGCTGATAGATGCTCAAATTCCATTCGTATTAGCCAGTGATTTTAATCCAGGGTCATCTCCAACAGGGAACTTAAATTTTGTTATGAGTTTGGCTTGTATACATATGCAAATGTTGCCAGATGAAGCCTTAAATGCGCTTACGATTAATGCTGCAAATGCCTTAGAGGTTCAGGGCGAGGTTGGTAGTATCGCGATAGGCAAACGGGCCAACGTAATCGTTTGCAAAAGTCTTTCATCCATCAATGCTATCCCATATCAATTTGGTGAGAACCTCATTGATGATGTATTTGTAAACGGCGAAGTGTATTAGTTTATAACGTTACCGAAATAAAAAAGCCACTCAATGGATTGAACGTGTTTTTGACTTCATCCCAAGATTTCGATCCTTTTTGTGTTGTCTCAAAAATCCTTGGGTCAAATGATGATGTTTGGACTGTCGTTCTATTTATGTCTTGGTTGAAATCAAAAGCAAGTACAGATACGTGCATTTCGTAGCCAATTTGAATTCGTTTGGCCAATTGATATTGTAAGCCAAACATTGGAGCAACGCCATAACTATTGGTCACCGTTGTTATTTTTTCTCGCACGTCAAAAAACTGTATTTGCTGCTGAGAAAACTCGCGTTTGGTTTTTAGATTCAATTCATGAAAGTCGTTGTCTTGTCTAAATATGAAGTCTAACCCATAGTAGAGGCTAAATTTTGTGTCGATTTTAGTCGTTCTATAATACCCTAACTGCACCGCAAAAGTGCCATTTGAATACGGACTATTGGTTATTAAAGTGTCACCAGCTAAACTGTTGTTCTGAGAATTTGTAGCGTCAAGGTCAGTTTCAAGATTACCCGACGTTTTACCAAAACCAACTTGCAAACGCATAAAGTTGTTTGTAGTAATGTTGTAGGATAACGCAATCGTCGGTCTATTCTCTTGTTGTATCAAATTGGCCAAATTACTGCCAAGCATAAACTTGCTTGACACAATCGAATCTTGTGCCTGAGTAACCCCAGATAGCGCACACAACAGCAGTAATGTTAGCTTGGTTCTTTTCATTTTAACTCATTTTAAATCCAATGCCTTCCTTGTCAATCTTCTTCACTGATTCTGCCAATTCAACAGTTTCTAAATCAGCAATCGTAAGCGTATTTACCATTTTTTTGGTACGTTTATTATTTGCAATGCCACTCATCCTTAAATGCTGGTTACGCACAACTTCTTCAACTACTTTTCTCACTGCACGCCCGTTACCAAAATATCTATCACGGTTCTCAAACATCAATATCATCATTTTTGCGAGCATGTCCTTAGCGGCATTGTCTGGTTTTAAGTTGTGTTCGGACAATTGATTGATGGCGATGTCATTTAATTCTTGGGGTTCAAAATCTTCAAAGACAAAAGTGCGATCAAATCTTGACTTTAAACCTGGGTTTGATTCAATAAAGCGACGCATATTCTCCGTATATCCAGCAGCAATTACAATAAAACTGCCTCTAAAATCCTCCATTCTTTTTAGGATGATTTCTATAGCCTCTTTACCATAATCCGAATTGCCTCCTTCTGTCAAAGAATAAGCCTCGTCAATGAAAAGTACACCACCCATGGCTCTATCTATCACGGCACCAGTTTTAATAGCTGTTTGACCTACGTAGCCTCCAACAAGTGATTGTCTATCGCATTCAACCAAGTTGCCACGTTCTATGATGCCAAGTGCTTTGTAAATTTGAGTAAGTATTCTTGCCACTGTCGTTTTACCAGTACCCGGGTTTCCGGTAAATACAGAGTGAAGCGAAAATGAGGTTCGGAAATCTTTTCCTGTTTCTTTATAGAAACGAACCAGTTTAACTAAGTCTTTAATGTCGTTTTTCACCTTTTCAAGACCCATCATCAACTCTAATTTTGCCACAGATTCGCGCAATAATTCTTCATCAATGGGTATGTCAGGCATTTTGTCGGGTATCGATATTGAAAGTTTTTGAACGTCTTCAACAGATATGGTTGAAAGATCTTCCATACTCAACGATTCAGGGTGTTTTACCGCCATGACGCGCAATCCTAGATTCATTTTACATTCGTCAACCAGTGAATTAACCAATCTAGCGTTTCCGAAAAACTTATCTCGATCCCTGTAAGCATCTACAAGGTTTTTGTAGAGTTCTTCTGAAGCCTCTTCTGAAAAAGTGATGCCTCTTTTATCTGCTGAGTATTCCGCGATTTGAATCAATTCCTGAGGAAGGTAATCGGCGAAATCAAATACGATGTTAAATCGTGATTTTAAACCAGGGTTCGAGCTAAGGAAATTATCCATTTCGTCAGGGTAACCAGCTGCGATGACAGCCATATCATCTTCATCTGTCATTTCCTTAAGTAGAATTTCAATGGCTTCTTTTCCGAAATCTTTAGCATCGTCGTCTTTTCTCGCGAGCGAATACGCTTCATCAATAAACAGGATGCCACCTTTTGCTTTTTTTATTGCTGCTTTCGTCTTCGGCGCAGTTTGGCCAATAAACTCAGCCACCAAGTCAGCTCTGTCCACTTCGTGCACATGTCCTTTAGACAATAGGCCAAGGTTCTTATAAATTTTGCCAAGTTTTCGCGCAACAGTAGTTTTTCCAGTTCCTGGATTACCTCTAAACACAGAATGAATGTTCAAGGGCTCATTTTCCTCAATGCCTTTTTCTTTTCGTAATGATATAAATTGAAGGTAATTGCTGTATTCCTTAATTCGTTCCTTAACCCCGGCCAAACCAATTAGGTCCTCCATCTCCGCCATTACATCTGTTTCCACTGTTTGAGAAACGGGCGTTGCTTTGGTTACAGCTGGTACGTCGGATTTCGTATTACTAATCGTCTTTTCATCCATCTGACGCATAATGGTGAAGTCAGTTTCTGAGGCTTCAATGTAATCATCACCGATATTAAAGTTTTTACTTGCAAGCAATTTGTCTTGGAACAGAATGTCCATATAGTAACTGCCTTTTCCCCATGTGCCAATGATGTCAGAACCCCAGCCAACAGTAAGCACAAATGAGGGCTCTTGCGGGTACACGAAGAACAATTTAGTAACGGTACCTTTTAAAAGGTTGCCACTGGTCCTAAAGTTGAAGGTTAATTCACAAGTCCAGTATTTTACATTTGGGATTAGATTTTCCGCTTTTAGCTCTGCCCATATGTAGCGCGTAAACTGGTGATGGAACGTGCTATAGTAACGTCTGTTGTCGATTAATACATTTGCATCCGGTCCTTCGTAAAACTTAATAGACTCTATCTTGAAATATGGTTGTCCGAGTCCAGACACGATGCCATAATCTTGTATATAGAAGTTTTTCTCTGCAACAAGTTCGCCGTCAACCCAGGCCTCCCATTTGTAAGTGCCTTTGTTCCAGAATCCACCAGAATTACGTGTGCCCCATCCTTCACGGACAAAAATATCCTGCGCGTTGATGGAAACGGAACGATCACAGGTTAAATCGCAGATCTCTTTTTTGTTTTCGTCGATACACTTAAGGTTCAGTTTTAAAGGCCAATCGGTTTGTTTGAATTTAAGATTTCTAAAGCGAAATTCACAATATACATAGCCAACTTCGGCTTTATCAAAAACCGAACGGTACTTCTTTTTATTGTCAGCCAGCCATTCTGTAGACCCGTAGGTTTTCATTTCTACAAACTGGTAATTTTTAGGGGTTGGTAGTGTCATAGACTTGGCTCAAATTTTATAAAAAACCCGCACAAAACCCGAACATATTTTGCACTTAGAATTTTTTTTACGAAAAACTTAAAAAAGAAATGATAATATAAAAAAAAAGCTAATTTTGCCGACCCAATCGGTGAGGTGGGTGAGTGGCTTAAACCAGTAGTTTGCTAAACTGCCGTACCTCAAAAGGGTACCGCGGGTTCGAATCCCGCCCTCACCGCAACGTTGGAACTGAATAATTCAGGTACATTTTTAACGTATTTGAGGTCAGTTAAAACGACAATTACACTTTCGGGGTGTAGCGTAGCCCGGTTATCGCGCCTGCTTTGGGAGCAGGAGGTCGCAGGTTCGAATCCTGCCACCCCGACACAAGGTCAAAAGGTTCGTCCCGATATTTATCGGGACTGCCGCTTGACTGACTTGTCAATGGTAATTCCCTATACATTATCGGAAATGCTTACTGGCAAACAGAATGAATTCAATGGTCTCATAGCTCAACTGGATAGAGCAACTGCCTTCTAAGCAGTAGGTTTCAGGTTCGAGTCCTGATGGGATCACGAAAAAAGTACAAGCCTCAACTGGAGTTGGGGCTTTTTTTATGCAATATTTTGAAGGAGGAGAAGTTTATCCCGACATCCGACGATAGGAGGTTTGTCGGGAAGTCCTGATGGGATCACGAAAAAAGTACAAGCCTCAACTGGAGTTGGGGCTTTTTTTATGCAATATTTTGAAGGAGGAGAAGTTTATCCCGACATCCGACGATAGGAGGTTTGTCGGGAAGTCCTGATGGGATCACGAAAAAATAACTAAACCACTGTAGATCAATCACTTGCAAGGGTTTTTTATTTGAAGGTAAAACATAGGTAAAACATCCTGGTCTCTGTTACTGAATAAATACAATGCCTGACGTTTTTCTAGTTTTCGAATAATTCTTTTATAATGTTGGACACTATTGTACTTCATCCAACTTTAAGGCCAATTTCTTGTTTGTCTCAGCCATCTTTGATTTTCTTGTACAACTAAGATCCACCTTATGACCAACTTATCATTATCCCCTCATCGGTAGGGTTCTTGCCCAACCCTTCAGTTTTTTTTCGAAGGGTCACCTCGGAAAAGTGAGAAAACCCAAGGTATTGGTATTAAGTATCTTATAAATCATTTATTGGCAGTATGGTTAGGCATTGCTATTGTTTCACAGCCATAGGTGCTACCGGGTAGTGATTGCACAACAAGTTGGACCATAGATTAGGACGTCAGCGTTTACAGCTGCACATTCCGTTGCTGTGGGTTCAAATGTAATCGCGCTCGGTCATTTGTCAAGCAACGTTAAATACAACTCTTCTACTTTATCACGTGCCCAAGGCGTTTGTCTTAAAAACTTTAAGCTCGAATTTGTTGTAGGGTTGTTCAGGAAAGCATTAATGTTCAATTCATTCCCAAGAGCTTCCCAACCAAGTTGGTCAACTAAAAAGCTTAAAATGTCTTTCAGCTTAACACCGTGTAACGGGTTATTCTGCTGAGTTTCAGGTGTGTTATTCCGTTTCATTTATGTCGGTAGAATTGTCAAAAATTATAGCGTCAGGGTTTCTGACTTTGTCGAAATCTGTATGGCTCAGGTTTAAATCTGTTAAGGCAGACTCCAACGTCGGTCTTTGTAAAAATAGATAAATGAGTAGTGCAAAACCTATATATGCAAATAAGTAATTACTGGTTAACATAAACGCGATTGTTGCAAATAGGGTAGGGCCTTCAATCAGCGCATATCGGACTGTGAGTGCCGACTGATAACCAATCGTTTTGGCTTGTAATGTTTTTTCAGAAACTATGTGTGCACGTCGTTTTGTAAACAAAAATCGAGAGGCAAATACACCTGCACCTGCCATAAGAGGCGCGACGATTTGAAAAACGTTGTTTAATTCTGGGTCGCCTCCATCAAATCCACCCGTTTCAACCAAATAAATGGCCAAAATTAAAAACACAGATGCACCTGCAATAAGAGCAAGATGCAATATTCGGAGCGTCTTGAAAAATGTTTTAGATGTTTGAATCAATTCGGCAGTTTTTATTTAAGGTATCAAAGATAGATAATGCCATACAAATCATTGGAGCAATCAATCACGTTGCGATTTGCAAGAAAAGCCAATGAACATTTGTTATATTTGGTTACACTAAAACAGAAATTGAATATGAAAGTAGTTAAATGGATAGTACTTATCCTTGTTGCTCTGGCCTATTTAGTACCAGGCATAATGAAGTTAATGACGCCCTATGCTGAGATGATTGCCAACCCGGCAATGGCGTGGGCAGAAGGTTTTTCAGCTCAACAGGTTAAAATTATTGGGACGCTGGAAATTTTAGGGGTTCTAGGAATGTTATTACCCTTGTTCCTTAAAAAGTTTAAAATGTTGGTTCCAGTTTCAGCATTGGCATTGGCTGTTTTAATGATTGGGGCAATAGTCACGCACTTAGGTCGTGAAGAACCCATCATCATGAATATTGCTATTTTGGTTCTTACGCTATTGGTCTTCTGGTGGCATAAGGACTGGTTAAAGAAAACCGCTTAACAAAAAAGCCTCCGATTCCTCGGGGGCTTTTTTTATAAAAGTGATTTTCCCAAAACCATGTTACTCTATAGGTTTATGCTCATCTACATATTCTAACAAGTCCCCAGGTTGACAGTCTAATGCATTGCAAATTGCTGTCAGTGTGGTAAATCGGATGGCTTTTGCCTTGCTCTGTTTTAGGATCGAAAGATTTACAGTGGAAACGCCAATTAATGCTGAAAGTTCCTTGACCTTCATTTTTCTTTTAGCTAGCACTACATCCAAGTTGACTATAATTCCCATAATTTAAATAATTAGTGCTTCTTCAAAACTATTTAATATCTCTTTGGCATGTTCTTCAATTCGACCCATCGATAATATTCCAAATATCGTGGTAATACAAAACACGATTTGTGTTTTTCCCTGATGTTCTTCCAACTTAATGTATACGTTTTCGCCCCACGACCATATTGTTGTTCTTGAGGTTGCAAAAAATTCTAATAACCCGGGATTAGTGTTTCTAATTTTTAGTGAAGAACTCTCAAGCACTTCCATGAGCTTTTGAAACACCAAGTCTTTTGGAATGTCAGATTCTATTGTTGATCTGTATTTAACGGTGGAGAAGTTGTACTTACTTGTGAAGTAGTTCTTCATGCTGGAACGATTGCGTACAATGAGATTAAAACCAAACCAGCCAAACAGTAAAATCGGAATTAGCATAAAAATAGGATTGTCAAAATCGGGTAGGAGTTTGACGGCTAGGATTCCTGATATCATAGCTACTATTAAAATGATAAAGGCTTGTTTTGTTTTTTGATGCATAACTTGATTATTGTTTCGACAAAATTAAACTAAATAGTTAATAAATTAATGATAAACGTTAATTATTTATCGAAGAAGGTTTTTGTTCAATGTTGTTTTTATCCTCAATTGTGCCACTTAAGGTTATGAATAACTAGAAAAGGCGTAGTGATTTTAGAAGCACAATTGAATCCAACCAGATAGAGCGTTGAATTCATGCGGAGCTATCAAAACAAACGATACGTCAAGCTTGTCTGCACTTGATTTAAAATTGGGTTTTTTCTGTAATTTTTCACCATGGATGTACTTGCAAAGGTGTTTCTG
>JBLHOC010000015.1:0-30194 GCA_047620825.1 Bacteroidia bacterium
TTGGAAGAATACAAAGTATTCACTGTTGCCATTAACAATACCAATGTTCAAGGCTGTCGTGTAACGCCCAATGTATTTAATACTACAGATGAGTTAGACGTGTTTATTCGAGCGCTAAAAGAACTAGCCAGTTAGGAATCGGCCAGTTGTCGGATTAGTTGTCATGTTGTATTTTAGCTACCGATTGAATGAAGAAAATTACGGAAATTAAGGACTTCTTAAGACAATAAAACAGTAGACAACAATGACTAAAATGACACATACATATGCACGCTATGCTATCGCTTTTTTATTAGCGACTCTTATTTATTGCAGCAATAGTTATGGGCAAACTTATGGTCAAAATGGCATGGTTGTTTCCGACAATATCGTTGCGTCGCAAGTAGGCACGGACATTCTAAAAATGGGCGGCAATGCCATTGATGCGACAATAGCCACTGCTTTTGCGCTTCAAGTTACACACCCACAGGCGGGCAACATTGGTGGTGGTGGTTTCCTTGTTTATATGGACTCGAACGGTAAAGCCACAACGATTGACTTTAGAGAAAAGGCCCCGTTGCTGGCTACAACTGATATGTTTTTAGACGACAGTGGGACTCTAATTCAAGGCAGCAACCACAACGGCCTAAAATCTGTTGGTGTACCTGGCACAGTTGCCGGATTGTATTTAGCCCATCAAAAATATGGCGCATTATCATGGAAAGCATTGGTTCAACCTTCCATTGATTTAGCAGAAAAAGGTGTTGTTCTGTCCTATACCTTGGCAGCACAGGCTAAAGACATTGATTCAAGTGATTCTCCAGAATTTCTAAAGAAATATTTCAAGAACTCAAATGGCGCTTTAACCACTCAAGGGGAATTATGGGTGCAGCAAGCATTAGCGAATACTTTAAAACGCATTAGAGATTATGGCAAAGACGGTTTCTACAAAGGAGCTGTGGCTGGAGAAATTGCTGCCTTCATGAAAGCAAACGGAGGCATTATCACCCTGGAAGATTTAAGTCAATATGAAGCGATTGAACGTCCAGCCATCAAAGGGACCTATAAGGAATATGAAATCTATGGTATGCCACCACCAAGTTCTGGAGGTGTTGTTATTATTGAGATGTTAAACATAATGGAACAGGCCAATCTAGATTCCATAAAATTTAATTCTACAGCCTATGTTCACTTGGTCGCTGAAACTATGAGACGGGCTTTTGCCGACAGAGCAGAATACTTAGGTGACCCCGATTTCAATTTGGATATGCCGCTGAGTAAATTAACCTCAAAGGAGTTTGCCAAAATTAAATATGACAATATAGATTTCAATCAAGCTTCGGTCAGTGACGCTACAAAATTTGGACAAATTTATGATGGTACAAACACGACCCATTTATCTGTAATAGACAAACACGGGAATGCCGTGTCTTTAACCTTTACGCTTGAGCAATCTTACGGTTCTGGACTGGGTTCACCCAAACTTGGCTTTATCTTCAACAATGAAATGGGTGACTTTAATCCACAACCCGGTTATACCGATAGGGGTTGGCTCATTGGTACAAATCCAAACGTAATTGCACCGGGGAAACGGATGCTTTCGAGTATGAGCCCTACAATCGTAACAAAAAATGGAAAGCCGTATCTCATCATCGGTAGCCCTGGAGGAAGAACCATTATCAATACGGTTTTCCAAACGATATTGAATGTCATTGAATATGACATGCCCCTACAGAAAGCCATTGAAGTCATGAAAATACATCACCAATGGATGCCGGATCAGCTGACTTTTGAAAGCGATTTAATGTCCCCAGACACCCAAAAAGCATTAGAAGAAATGGGCCATGTTTTGAATGGTCGCGAAAGCTTAGGTCGTTTGATGGGCATCTTATGCCCGACCAAGTTGGATGTCTACATTGGCGCTGCTGATTCATCAAGTCCAGATGGTGGCGCAGTGGGTTATTAAAACTCTTATTTACGGAACCCAAAGGCATAACGGTACATTTTTCAGTACTGTTGTACCAACTATACATAAGAATAAAATCATATGGAATATCTAACCGGCCCCTGGCCGTGGTATGTTGCAGGTCCTTTAATCGGGCTGACAGTACCACTTCTCTTGATTCTCCTGAACAAGCCTTTTGGCATTTCAAGTACAATGAAAGATATATGTGCTATGTGTCTTCCAGGCACTAGCATTAAGTTTTTTCAGTATGACTGGAAATCAGATCATTGGAATAGGCTATTTGCATTAGGCGTCATTTTAGGCGCTTTTCTTGTTACCACACTATTCCCTAATCCAGAGACTGTTGAACTATCAACTGGCACCGTTTCTAAGCTTAGTTCAATGGGTATTCATGATTTATCAGGTTTAGTTCCAGTGGAAATATTCAGTTGGAAAGCGCTTGCTTCACCAACATCCATAATTCTGTTGTGTTTAGGTGGTTTTCTAGTTGGCTTTGGAACACGCTATGCCGGAGGCTGTACTTCTGGACACGCCATCATGGGCTTAAGTATGTTTAGCTTACCCTCCCTTATTGCTGTTATCGGTTTTTTCGTCGGCGGATTGGTGATGACATGGTTTATTCTACCACAAATTCTAACATTACTATGAAGAGATATATCTACGCATTATTAGCGGGCATGGCCTTCAGCATTGCGATTGTAAAGGGTGAAGCCATATCATGGTTTCGTATCCAAGAAATGTTTTGGTTTGAAAACTTCCATATGTACGGTTTGATTGGATCAGCAATCATTGTGGGTGCTTTATCTCTCTTTATCATTAAAAAATTCAAGATTAAAACGATTGATGGCCAGGACATAAAACTGGAGCCAAAACCTTTCAAACCAAAGGCCAACTTCATTGGTGGTTGTCTGTTTGGATTGGGCTGGGCGATGACTGGGTCTTGCCCTGGGCCTTTATATGCCCTCTTAGGTTATGGACATACCATTATCATCGTTTCTATCATATTCGCGATCCTAGGTGTGTTTACATACGGCGTGATCAAAGACAAACTACCTCATTGATTCAACGTTCTTGAGTCTGGATGAAACGAGAATGTTTGATAAAATCTAAAAAGAATGAAGGCCATAGTATACAACAAGAAGCATCTACCCTACCAACTGGAGTATTGTGACGTCGCTAAACCTACAGCAAGTGACAATGAAGTTTTCATAAAAATTGTTTCAGCGTCTATAAATGCTGCCGACTATCGTTCAATGAAAATGGGCTCGATACCTAAGACAAAAATATTTGGCGCTGCCGTTACTGGTATCGTTGAAGCAGTTGGAGGTAATATCCAACAGTTCAAAATAGGTGATGAAGTTATAGGAGACCTTTCTGATTTTGGTTTTGGTGGATTCGCTGAATATGCTGTAGCACCAGAAAAGGCATTGGTAATCAAACCATCAAACTTGTCGTTTGATGAAGCTGCAGCCCTCCCCGTAGCGGCAACTACCGCTTTAAAAGCTTTACGCGACAAAGGCAGCATACAAAGAAACCAGCAGGTGTTGATTGTTGGTGGTGCTGGCGGCGTGGGCACCTTTGCCGTTCAACTTGCCAAGTATTATGGCGCGAAAGTAACAGCCGTATGCAGCTCAGGAACTGTGGAGCAAACCAAATCTATTGGGGCAGATGCCATCATTGATTATACAAAAGAGGATTTCACCAAAAGCAAAAAACGTTACGATCTGGTTGTGGCCATCAATGGCAATTATTCCCTTTTTGCCTATAAAAGAATCTTAACACCTAATGGTATGTATGTTATGGTCGGGGGTGCATTATCACAAATATTCAAGTCTATATTATTTGGTTGGATTTTGTCGCTAGGTGCAAAGAAGTTGAGATTTCTTTCAGCAAAATCAGACCCTAAGGATTTGGATTTTGTCTCAAAACTGTTGGCATATGGTAAGATAAAATCTGTAATTGAAAGTAGACATTCACTTGAACAGGTCCCTAAAGCCATGCACTACGTTAGCCAAGGACATGCTACAGGTAAAGCCGTTATAAACGTTGCGAAGCCCTAAACTCAAAAGCAAATGCCCAAAATCTGTTACATAATCCTAGTGCTTCTTTTGTCGTCTTGTGTGGCAAAATCAACGGACAAAACCATAAGTGCTACAACCTCCGAAACCTTTGTTGTTGAAACTATTGAATATATAGATTCGTTGTATAACATCACTCCCGATGAATTCTTTCAGCTGAAACAACACGACAACTGGGATCAATTTTCAGATCTCATATATGTGTGTAACAACCAACCCATTTCAATCTTTACATATGGGAAATTTGGTTTCTTGGAATTCAAAGGCTGCAAGGCAACATAGGTCAGCCAAGGACGCGCACACAATAAAGTGATTATAAACGCTGTCTAAAATCAATATATAGTGAAGATCAACAAAAAATAAAGGCTTCAATCACGGAACTTATTGCATTCTTTGGTGTTAGTTAAAAAAGAATAAATATGAGTAACCAATTGATGCTAAAAATGGTGCTGAATTCATGGCACTCTGTAATTAAAAGAGCTGACAAAATGTTTGATAGTATTTCGGATGAGGACATGATCAAAGAGGTAGTTCCTAACCGAAACAGAGCTATCTACCTTCTAGGGCATCTTACTGCTGTACATGACATGATGTTACCCTTGCTTAATATGGGAGAAGCACAATTCCCAGAGTTGCACAGTGGTTTCATTAGAACACCAGATGACGCTGATAATGACAAATTTACCGTACATGCGCTTCGCAAATACTGGAAAGATGCAAATGCTAATTTGGCAATTAAGTTCGATTCTTTATCACCTGAAGCATGGTTCGAAAAGCACTCTTCTGTTTCTGAGGAAGACTTCTCAAAAGAACCTCATAGAAATAGACTTAACGTCATTATCAGTCGAACAAATCACGTCAGTTATCATTTAGGGCAACTCGCATTTTTCAAGAAATAAGAACAAGCGGTTTCCCATTCTATAGAGTTGATTGGTACTCCAGACTACATAAACAAAATTAAAAAGATATGACAGTACAAATAACTACGCTTCACCTCAACGAAGTGCTAAATAATTATGGTCAGGACATGACCAATAAAGTGGTTGCGATAACTGGGACAACAAGTGGGACAGGATTTGTATGTGCCAGAGAAGTGGCAAGAAAAGGAGCTACCGTCATCCTACTCAACCGTCAAAGTGAAAGATCCGATCGTGCATTTAAGCAGTTACAAGAAGCGATTCCAAACGGCAAATTCGACAGGATTCCTTGTGATTTACAAAATTTCAATAGTGTGCGAAGTGCCATTGATAGCATTAAAAATAACTATGCGGTAATTGACGTTCTTGTAAATAATGCAGGCGTAATGGCCCTCAAGGATCAAGCGACCGAAGACGGTTATGACATTCAAATGCAAACCAATGTTCATGCTCACTTCCTACTCACAAAAGAGCTATTCCCATTGCTAAAGAAAAGTGAACAAGCCAGAATAGTGAACCATACATCCATGGCTAGATTAGGTGGGCCACTTGAACAACAATACTTCGATAAAAATGGAGGCAATTTAGGAGGTGATGGATCAGAGGAGGAGAATTCAAGTTTTCAAGGCCCAAGATGGGAACGATACCACCAGACAAAATTAGCAAATGCTACATTCACGTACGGATTAAAAAAGAAGCTAAAAGAGGCTAAAATAACCAATGTCTTCCCACTTCTTGCTCATCCAGGTTTTGCCCAAACAAACCTTCAAGTTACTACGGCTGCAACTGGCGGAATGAATGATACAGGAGATTTTATGAATCAGGCTCAGTCGGCTGAAGATGGAGCTACAGGTATAATCCGCGCCACCATGGATAAGGACGCTCAACCTGGAAATTTCTATGGCCCAACATCTGGTTGGAAAGGTTTTCCTGACTTGTTGCCACCAGAAGATCTGCTTATGGATGATACAAACATCAAGGTGAACTGGGAAGGCTGCGAGAAAGCCGTTGGGGTTTTTAAGATGTAACACGAACGTTAAATCAACAGTCTGAAATTATCTGAAATAACTCGTAGAAATGAAGACTTGCCTGAGTTATTGAACCAGCATTTTAAATATGTCAAATATTCAATCCACGAAACATTGGGTACTTTGCTTGCTGACATTTGATAACATCATGCATTTCCGATATAAGAAACGGACAGATATCGAAATAGAAAACGAAGTATGTCTTTCTTTAAGAACAAATCAAGATAAATAGCGCTATTCGGTCACCTAGGTTACAGATGACTCAAGTGATAATTGGGAAACTCAGCAAAATTTGTAGATTAGTATCCATTTTAAAATAAATAATAATGGCGAAAGAAATTAAAACACATATTCAAATTGAAGCTTCCGCTGAAAAAGTATGGCAAGTACTTACCAATTTTGAAAATTACTCAAACTGGAATCCATTTATTACGTCGATTAAAGGTGAGAAAGTAGTCGGAAGTAACCTATCAGCCGAAATAACTCCTCCAAATAGAAAAATGATGACGTTTAAGCCAGTAGTGCTTAAATATGACGTCAATAAAGAGCTTAGATGGTTGGGAAGTGCTGCAATAAAAGGATTTTTTGATGGCGAACATTCTTTCAAGATTGTTGAACAAGAAAAAGGCATCGTAACGTTTGTACACGGAGAGGTTTTTACTGGGATTCTGGTCGGGTTAATGCCAAAAATGCTAGTTGACACCAAACTAGGTTTTGAGCAGATGAATAAGGCCATTAAAAAAGAATGTGAAACCAATACGTAAAGCATACAAAACCGTTGAGCTGGTTTTACATTTTATGACAGAATCTAACGGTATCATGGAGAGGCTTAACGATAAATAACTCCAATACTAAATGACAACCGAATATTACGATACCAAGCAATCGGTTGAAGAATACATACATTTAGCAAAAGATGTAAACGGATTAGAACTCATCCAAAAGCTCAAAACCTACTTACCTCTCAAATCAAAGTTACTGGAACTTGGCACAGGTCCGGGTACGGATTGGCACATGCTTTCAAAAGATTTTGATACAGTGGGGTCTGATGATTCCAACGAATTCCTGCATCACCTGAATTCGAAATACCCAGCCGGTACATTTGAAGCATTGGACGCGATTACAATAAAAACGGACCAGAAGTTTGATGGCATCTAAGCAAACAAGGTGCTTCATCACCTAAAAGACGACGAACTAATGAACTCTGTAAAGAGACAGTATGAAGTATTAAACACTGGAGGCATCATTTGCCTCTCTTTTTGGAAGGGAGAAGGTAATGAAGTTTTCAAAGGCCTGTTTGTGAATTACCATACGGATCAGACATTGAGACCATAATTTGAGAAGTACTTCGAGTTAGTACACCTTAAAACTTACAAGGAATTTGAGGAAGGAGACTCCCTGTTGCTAATTGCAAGAAAAAAATAGAACCATCCCAGAAAAAAAAGACTAATAAACGGTGTTATAACTTAGGCTGAGATAAATTTAACGAACGTTTCAACCAATTGGCTATTTTTGAGATTATGATCTGTTTTTTGGTTGTGACTAAAACAGCAAGGTCCGCAATAAAACACCGTATTATGAAGACAATGACTTGCAATCAACTTGGAGGGGCATGCGACCATCCGTTTCACGCCAATACTTTTGAATAAATTTTAGAAATGAGTAAAGCCCATGGCATGGAGATGTTTAAGGAAAATGACGCCCCTCATTTAGAAGCGATGAATAAGATGTGCGCATTAATGACGTCTCCTGATTCGAAAGCCATGATGGAATGGTTCGAAAACAAAAGAAAAGAGTTTGAAGCACTTCCCGACAATCCAGCATACTCCTGTCTGCGTCCGTTTTACATAAACCTAAATCGTGGTATGGTTTGAAATCATTCTTAAAATATGCCATTTCCTTAATCATTCATTATAGCCTCGCAGTCGGGTGCATTTGGTTAAGTTACACTTTAGCAGGACTCAATACCGTCATTGGCCTGTTTGGTTACTTAGGCATCGTTTTCGTGTGTACTAATCTACTACCGCTTCAACACAGAAAAGGCATGGGCAACATTAGAAATCAAAACTTCAAACGTGCCATCATCAATTTTGAGAAATGTTACGCATATTTTTCAAAACACCCCTTTCTAGACAAATACGGCTTAATTTTTCTCTTAAATACTGGTGACATCGACTACAAACTATCATCCCTTCTCAATCAAGCTTTTTGTCACAAAATGTTAGGTAATCACTCGAAATCTACAAGCATTTACGAAAATGTGCTTTCCTTATACCCGAAAAATAAAGTGGCGACACTTGGACTTGCTATGATAAAAGCAGAGCAAAACGAACATAAATAATTTTCGCATACTTTTGTTTAGCAAAACAAAACTTGTGATAAACAACATTCAACACACATTTAGCATCCACGATTTAGAATTACTGAGTGGCATCAAAGCCCATACCATTCGAATCTGGGAAAAAAGATACAGCCTGCTCAACCCAACTCGACTTAACAGAAATATCAGGGTTTACAACATTCTTGACCTACAAAAAATTCTAAATGTCAGTTTGCTGCAACGGCATAACCTCAAAATATCTGAATTGTCGAAACTCTCGGATGGTGCACTGGCAGCAAAGGCAAAATCCATCTCGGAAGACAAATTTGAGAGTAACTATCATATCAATTCTCTAATTGTAAGTATGTTCTCGTTTGATGACGAATTGTTTGAAGAGGTTTACGCTGCTCAATCCGAGACAATAAGTTTTAATGACATATACGTCAACACCTTCCTACCTTTACTTTATCATATTGGCCTATTGTGGCAAACCAATGGAATCAAACCAGCACATGAACACTTTACTTCCAATCTAATTTATCAGAAGATTACTTTAAACATTGCCCAGCTTCCAGCGACCAAATCAGAGCCCACTAGCGCAAACGTGTTGTTCCTACCGGAAGGCGAAGTGCATGAAATAGGCCTACTATACATGTTATACAAGCTTAAGGCATTAGGTCAAAAAACTATCTACCTCGGAAGAGACATCCCAACAAGTGATTTGCATGAAATCAATTCACAGTTTAAAGACATTCATTGGATTTGTGCGTTTTTGATAGATAGGACCAAAGAAGAAAAAGCTGATTTCATTAACCAAATGGAACAGCTACTGAAGCATACTAAAAATGCCTGTTCGATTATTGGCAAGATCTGGAATGACCATTCAACACCCAACGATAACATCACCTTTTACGAAGGTTTCGACCAAGTTGATTTGAGCTAATTCGTACTTCCATTTGCCCTTTGTTTAACAAAACATTACTTTTGTTAAACAATGAGTCAAATAATTGCTATTTTAGGTTCTGGGTTTTCATCACTTTCTGCAGCTTGCTATTTAGCGCAAGGTGGACATATCGTGACTATATATGAGAAAAATACTCAAATAGGCGGTAGAGCACAACAGTATAAAAAGGATGGATTCACGTTTGACATGGGCCCAACTTGGTACTGGATGCCAGATGTGTTTGAACGCTTTTTTAGTGATTTTGACCGCACACCTCAGGACTTCTATCACTTAGACCGACTTAACCCAGCCTACGAAGTTTATTTTGGAAATAAGGACTCCATTCAGATATCGTCTAACATTGATGAGATCTACAGTCTATTTGAAGAGGAGGAAAAAGGCAGCGCACACCAACTCAAACTGTTTTTAAAACAAGCACAAGACAATTACAACGTCGCCGTAACAGACTTGGTCTACCGCCCAGGCGTCTCTCCTCTTGAGCTCATTAGCTCCAAGACCGTTACGAAACTCAATCAATTATTCTTTGACATTAGAAGTCAGATTAGTAAAAAATTCAAGAACCCCCGTTTAAAAAAGATTCTCGAATTCCCGGTGCTATTCCTTGGGGCAAAACCGAGCAATACCCCTGCCATGTATAACTTCATGAATTGGGCAGATTTTGGATTGGGCACCTGGCACCCTAAAAAAGGCATGTTTGAAGTAGCAAAAGGAATGGCCACATTAGCTAAAGAACTTGGCGTCCAATTTATAACGCAAGCCACGGTCCATAAAATTGAAGTAAACAATAAGCGCCACGCCACCAGAATACTTGTTAATGAAGCATGGATAACCGCGGACATTGTCCTTAGCGGAGCAGATTACCATCATACAGAAAAACTCTTAGACAAGAAATTCAGGCAGTATTCAGAAAACTATTGGAGCGAAAAAATATTCGCACCATCCTCATTATTGTTCTACGTTGGGTTTGATAAAAAAATTAAAAACGTTTCACATCATACGTTATTCTTTGACAAAGAATTTGATTCACACGCTGAAGACATTTATGACAGTCCTGCATGGCCTAAAGACCCGCTATTTTATGCGAGTTTCCCTAGCATCACTGACTCATCCCTTGCGCCCTCTGGTCAGGAGTCCGCTACATTTCTAATCCCCATTGCTGCAGGTCTTGAGGACAACGAAGCCTACCGAAACAAATACTTCGATTTAATTCTTGATAGGTTAGAAAAACTTACGAATCAAGAGCTGAGAGGCCATGTACTCTTTTCAAAATCCTATTGTGTGGAGGACTTTAAGGAGGATTACAATTCGTATAAAGGAAATGCCTACGGCTTAGCGAATACCTTAACGCAAACCGCTTTTATGCGACCCAAGATAAAAAGTAAAAAGGTCCGAAATCTATTCTTCACAGGTCAACTTACAGTGCCAGGTCCGGGGGTTCCTCCAGCTCTAATATCCGGTAAAATCGCTGCCAAATCCATTTTAAAACAAATAAACGAATGAAACATCTTTTTGACACCGTGTCAAACCAAAGCTCGGTAAACATCACCAAAACGTACAGCACTTCATTTTCCATTGCTGTTAGATTGCTTGCACCAAGCATACGACAAGCCATCCATAACATATATGGATTTGTTCGCATAGCAGACGAAATCGTAGATAGTTTCGAAGGATACCCTCAAGAGGATCTTCTCGATAGATTTGAAGAAGAATACACGTATGCTATGAAATTCGGCATCAGTTCTAATCCAGTCATCAATGCTTTTCAAAAAACAGTAAGAGACTATAAGATACAAGACGCTCTTGTCCGGGCCTTTCTGACAAGCATGCGGGCCGATTTAACAAAACAAGTCTATACCGACCAGCAAGAGATGGAAGAGTACATCTATGGTTCAGCCGATGTTGTGGGCCTTATGTGTTTAAAGGTTTTTGTTAATGGTGACGAAAAGGAATACGAACAGTTAAAAGAGCCAGCCATGAAACTTGGTTCCGCTTTCCAAAAAGTCAATTTTTTGCGAGATTTCAAACAAGATTATGATGACTTGAATCGAACCTATTTCCCAGATATTGACCCAGAGAATTTAAGCACTACAGACAAAAATAGAATTGTTGAGGAGATCAAATCAGATTTCAAAACAGCCTTTACTGGCATTAAAAAACTACCTAATGAAGCCAGGTTTGGTGTCTATGTGGCTTACAAATATTATGGTCAACTTCTCAAGCAGATAGACAAAACACCTGCGGGTGCTTTGAAGAAAAAAAGAATAAGTGTTTCAAAGCCATTGAAAACATATCTATTGTTTGAATCATACATTCGCTATAATATCAATTACGCATAACTATGAGCTTATTAACTTTATTCATACTCATATCAACGCCAAACATCACTGGTGTTGTAAAGGAATTCCACACGTTAGACACCAAAGACGCTGAAATTGCTTTTATCAAAACGTATGGTTTGAGTTCACAAAGCGCCGTTTTAGGTTACGTGTGTGCTATAGAAATGAAACAGGCCGAATACAGCTACAACCCGGTATCAAAACTCAAAATATTTAACAGATCCAAAGCAAAACTTGACTTATTGGTAGGTTCTAACCCAACTGATGTCCATCTTCGGTACATCCGCCTAGTTTTGCAGGAACAAACGCCTGCCCTATTGAATTATACCGACCATATTGTGGAGGACAAAACATTTTTAACCAATGTATTGGAAGTAACCGACGATTCGGACTTTTTAGATGAGTACATCCGTAAAAACACCTCCTTATGATCGTACTGTTTTACATTTCAATAACGGCATTGACCTATATACTTATGGAGACAGTGACATGGCTCACCCACAAGTACGTCATGCATGGTTTTTTATGGATACTACATGCCGATCATCACCAACCCAAATACCAGAACGCCTTTGAAAAAAATGATGCATTTTTTGTTATTGGCGCTATACCAAGTATTACACTATTCTATTTCGGCGTAAACCCTGAATTGAACTACAAATTTTTCATTGCATTAGGTATTCTATTTTATGGCATCACCTATTTCTTAGTTCACGATGTGCTCATCCATCAACGTTTTAAATGGTTTAGTCGAACTAAAAACAAATACCTCATTGGATTAAGAAAAGCCCATAAAATTCATCATAAGCACCTAGGGAAAGAAGAAGGTGAGTGCTTTGGGATGTTACATGTACCTACAAAGTATTTCCACACCCGTATAAAACAATGATGCCACTTTACCTATATGTCCTTATGGGTTCGGCCATTATCCCATTCCTATTCTCTATTTTCAAGTTGGACTTCATTCTGTATTGGAGAAATTTTGTGCTCTCTACTACTATCGTAGCTGTTGTTTTTCTTATTTGGGACGCCGTTTTCACGCAATATGGCATATGGGGATTTTCTGAAGATTATTGTTTGGGGTTTGATGTGTTAAAAATGCCAATAGAAGAGTGGTTATTCTTTTTTGTAATCCCTTATTGCAGTCTATTTACGCATTTTGCTTTTTACTATGCTTATCCTAAAGTAAAGCTAAACAAGAAAGTAACCATTAGCATATCAATGATGCTTATGGCCTTGGCTTTGGTATTGGTGGTCTCGAATTATTCTAAGGCATATACCGTAATTAATTTTTCATTTTTGTTGATTACAATTGCTATTGGTGTAAGGTATAAAACAGCCCTACTACAACAGTTTTACATCTCCTTTATGCTTATACTTATACCGTTTATACTTGTAAACGGCATACTTACAGGCAGCTTTACTGAAACACCCGTAGTCTGGTATAACCATAGTGAGAACTTAGGTATTAGAATACTGACTATTCCGATAGAAGACTTTGGATATGCCTTTACCCTGTTATTCGGTAACTTAATGATTTTCGATACCCTAAACAGAAAACGAAAACACATATAAAATTGTACCCTTATCACAATAAAATAAAACAACGGATAAAAAACCAAGAGCTCACAGGGCACGCGTATGTGGAGAAATACAAAAACATATCACCTTGTTTGATGTTGTACTTTTCAACTGTTCCTTACACAAGGCCTATCCGTGAGCATCAATTTGAAACATATGAAGTCATTTTGAGTGCGTGTGGTAGCCCAGTAATCGATTCCTCTGATGCTAAAAAATGCAGCATTAGCACCTCAGATTGAAAGATTAAACACAAAATATTACATAGAATTAAATATATTTCCATAAAATTTAACACAATGAATATCTCCGAAATAAAACAAAGACTTATAGCTGGCAATGAAAGATTTGCTTCCGACAAATTAGATGGAAAATTACAAGATGGTAATCGAAGAGCTGACCTTGTTTCTGGACAACAACCTAACACGATTGTGCTAAGTTGCGCAGATAGCCGGGTAGTGCCAGAACTTGCATTTGACGCAGGATTAGGAGAACTTTTTGTCGTGCGTGTTGCCGGTAACATTGCAAACAGTTCCTCTATCGCCAGCATCGAATATGCCGTGGCACATGTTGGATCTAAAGTGATAGTTGTTCTCGGACACCAAAGCTGTGGTGCCGTAACTGCTGCCATAAATGGTGGTGACAATGGATATAACCTCAATCACTTACTTGGCCATATAACGCCTGCATTAGATGCTTCCGAAACAGGGGCATCTGTAAACGACGTTGTTAAAAAGAATGCCGAATTAACAGCTAAGGAATTGGTTGACCGATCCAACATTATACGAGCCGCTGTTGCCAATGGAGATGTTGAAATCGTGCCTGCATATTACAACCTAGATACAGGTAGAGTCGATTTTCTTTAAGAGGACTTTTTGCTTACACCTTTTGTTGTTGTCCTTAGTGGGTGAATAGTTCATGGGATTGACTGAAACCAATACCAGGTTTTGTCACAAAATGCCCTCTCATCAATGTCATTCTTGTAGTAGCAATTGATTTCGGTATTGCTTCTTGGGTTGTGCAGAATAAAGGAGTATCCTGTATATGTAACAAACAATGACTAATTAACATGTTCTAAAATGAGCAACTTTGACTATAATGCAGCATTGATTAGCGGACCCTTTGGACGTTTTATCGATGTAGAGTCCAGAGACTACACACAAACGGGGCAGCGTTTTATAAGTTAAAATATTTTAAAAGACAATTAAGTATGACAAAAGGAATGACAAAGGTGAGTGTATTGTATCCAAACGGAGATGGCCACACATTTGACATGGAATATTACACGCAAAAACATTTACCAATGGTGGGTGGACTCTTAGGGGATACATTAAAAGGAACTGCTTTAGAGAAAGGTCTTGGTGATCCTGAAGGATCTCCAGCTGCATATCTAGTTATGTCTCATTTGTATTATGATTCAGTGGAGGCGTTTGAAGCTTCTTTTGGTCCGAATGCAGAAAAAATAATGGCAGACATTCCGAATTACACCAACACACAGCCTGTAATACAAATCAGCGAAGTAATGTAACACATTTTTTAGGTCTGATTCTAATATTAGCCTAATACAATTATTGGACTTTCGGGTGGTTAATCATAATCATCCGAACCCTTTACTAATATAAAACTATCTAAACCCTATAGGCATAGGACAATAACATCTCGAGCACATACAGGTTCCGAATTCCAACAAAAGTTGGCTAAGTTGATGCTTAAAATAATTTGTCGATCAGGGTTTTATTAAAATCTTAAAATGCGTTGCTCAACGCATCCGTTTTTTATGGCAATAACTGATATACTGTAACGTATCAGAATACGACCTAAAGACCGTAAAAAATCATATCCATCCATGTTTTCTGCAATGGTGACCAGCAACAGGCACCTATATCTTTGCATTTTATTTCTATGAATTTCGGTTCAGTGATGAAAATTAAAAAGGTCTATAAATCCAAGATAAACGAATAAAATTAAGGCGCAGTGAAACATTTACTGATTTTAGGTGCAGGGACTTCTGGAACAATGATGTCCAACCATTTACGCAAATCTCTTTCCAGTAAAGAATGGAATATATCGATAATTGATCAAGAAGAAACCCATTACTATCAACCTGGGATTTTGCTTTTACCCTTCGACATTTACAAACCCAGTCAACTTAAAAAAAGCATTGATACTTTTATCCCTAAAGGCGTTACATACATTCAGGATTAAATAGAGCGTATTGATAAAGACCAAGACCAAGTGTTGTTACAAAACGGCATCACCTTGAACTATGACATCCTCGTAGTCGCTACAGGCTGCCATATTGTCCCAGATGAGATTGAAGGTATGCTTGGTGACCACTGGTATAAATCCATTTTTGATTTCTATTCCTTTGAAGGTGCCAAAAAATTGCGTGATAAATTAAGCACTTGGGAAGGTGGCAAATTGGTCGTTCATATCAGCGAAATGCCAATTAAATGTCCAGTTGCGCCTTTGGAGTTTGCTTTCCTATGTGATTCTTTCTTTCAAAATAAAAAGATGAGAGACAAAGTTGAAATCACATACGTTACTCCTATGTCTGGCGCTTTCACGAAACCTGTGGCAACCAAAGAATTGACTTATCTACTCGAGCAAAAAAACATTAGCATTATACCAGATTTCAATATTGAAAAAGTTGATGTAGCACAAAGCAAAATCATTGATTATGGTGGCCAAGAAGTGGCATACGATTTATTGGTGACTGTACTTACAAACATAGGAGACGACATGATTGAGCGTTCCGGATTTGGTGACGACTTAAACTATGTCCCTACAGATAAATCGACGTTACAATCAAAAATAAAAGACAAAATTTTTGTAATTGGTGACGCAACAGACTTGCCTGCGTCTAAGGCTGGTTCTGTCGCCCACTTTCAAGCAGAAATACTGAATGAAAATATTATATCCTTTATCGCTGGAAAA
This sequence comes from Bacteroidia bacterium, assembly GCA_047620825.1. GTDB lineage: Bacteria > Bacteroidota > Bacteroidia > NS11-12g > UBA9320 > UBA987. Next base: position 16,104 of record JBLHOC010000015.1, read on the forward strand.
GAATTGTCCGCGTCATTTGATGGCCATGCCAATTGCTTTCTAGAAACTGGAAATGGCAAAGCGTTATTGATAGACTTCAACTACGATCATGAACCTGTCAAAGGGAATTTTCCTATTCCAGCACTGGGTCCACTCAAGTTACTGAAAGAAACAAGACTCAATCATTTAGGGAAATTAGCCTTTCGATGGATTTATTGGAACATGTTGATTAAAGGAAAAGCAATCCCGTTTGTTTCAAGTCATATGAAACTTGCAGGTAAAGAATTAGAACAAACAAAAAATTAAAATTCAACTATGAGTACAAATACTATAAGCGAAAAAACAATTGCAGGATACTGCATCAATTGTAACGAGCAAGGTTACCTAACAGACTCAAAGCAATGGAATAAGGAGATTGCGCTTGAAATTGCACAAGAAGAAAATATAGAGATGTCTGAAAAGCACTGGGAGGTGATTGATTATCTCCGAAATCAATGTGACGCAGGTGTTGCCATTACAGTTAGAAAAGTAGTAAGAGTGGTGTGACTACGATCAAAGAGTTCTACCAACTGTTTCCCAAAGGCCCGTTAAAAACGTCGAGTAAAATAGCTGGCATCCCTAAACCTGTCAGCTGCATATAACGAATCTACACCTACAAAAACGATATTTTTAAATCAAGACAAAATTTCAGAAACATGGAGAACGCAGAAAACAAACCCGTAAAAAAGATGATGCTCATTCTATCAAAAGCAACGATAGAAAATGTATATGCTTGTTTTATCTTAGCCAATGGCGCAAGAATGGAAGGCATCGAATCTGAGATATTTTTTACTTTCTTTGGATTGGAAGCAATTCAGAAAGAACGTTTAAAACATTTACATGTGGCCACGGTAGGAAATCCAGCCATGCACATGCCAACACTTTTGGGTGGATTACCAGGAATAGAAGCTTTGGCAACAAAAATGATGAAGTCTGAAATGGAAAAACTAGATATTCCACCTGTGGACGAGTTCTTAGAAATGCTGTCAGCATCTGGTTCAAAACTTTGGGCTTGTAAACTGGCGATGGATATGTTTAAAATCAAGGAGGAAGACCTGATAGACGACATAGACGGTATATTAACTGTCGGTGGCTTTTATGAGCGTGCCCAAGATGATGGCACACATTTGATGTTTATATAAAAACGAACCTATGAGATTATTAGTAATATTTACAGCCGTATTGTTAGCCTTTGGATGCAATTCCGGCAACAACGCAAATACCGATTCTGACGCGAATAACATTTCATTGAATGATGGACAGAAATGGGTCGTTAACGCAGAAATGACTCCGTTCATAAACGAGTCGAACAACACTCTAGCGGAATACATTTCTTCGAGTGATACGGATTACCTCAGTTTGGCTAAAGCACTAAAAAATCAAAATTCAAAACTGATTAAGAGTTGCACCATGAAAGGGGAAAGCCATGACGAATTACATAAGTGGTTACATCCGCATATGGGACTCATCAATGCCCTTGCACAGGCTGATAGCGACGATACCGCCACCCAGATTATTAAAGACTTAGAAACATCATTTAACACTTATAAGACGTACTTTGAATAATTGACAATCAAAGTCAGAGGCATCAAGTACTTACTTATGGGGTTATGAAAATTAAACGTCTTACACTTTATACCAATACGCTAGAAGCTGAAAAGATATTCTACACCGATACGTTAGGTTTTAAAACCATTGAATCATCCGATCAGCAGTTTACAGTTAAAGTGGGTTGGACTGAATTGACGTTTCGATTGTCCGACCGTAAACACACCTACCATTATTGTTTTTTGATACCTGCAAACCAGTTAAAAGAAGCACTTGTATGGGTCGCTAGTAGAACTGATATTGTTTCAATAGAGGGACATAGAACCATCCAAAACTTTGAGACCTGGAATGCTGACGCGTTCTATTTTTACGATGCGAGTGGCAATATTGCCGAATGCATTGTGCGGTACGATTTAATGAACGAAAGTGTCGAAGCGTTCGACCTTGATCAAATGCTGTGCATAAATGAAATTGGTCTACCCACTAACGACATAGTCAAAACGAACGCTCAACTCAAGCAAGAGATTGGATCAGATTATTGGAAAGGGAATACACATAGATTTGGCACCAATGGGGATCAAGAAGGTTTATTACTGCTAGCCAATTACGATGTAAAAAAAGAGTGGTTCCCGACCGAAACAAAAATTATCCCTGAACCGTTTAACGTGGTTATAGAACACAACAACAAAATGACCGAGCTTTTAGTTAACGAAGGCTCCCTACATTTTTCTAGAGTTCATTAACTAGGAGTGCGCATTTTCAGCCACCGTGTCGTACGACATTTTCTTTAAGATAAATGATGCCTTTTCCTCATCGTAAATATTACAAGTTGCAATTGGCTTAGCGTACAAATGCAGGGACATTCCCCGCCTGCCTGATACGTTTTCAATGCGATGGCATCCCATAAAATCTATCATATAGGTTACATCTCCAGTTTCTGTTAGTATCGAACGCTCAAGTTCTGGGTCCCCACTATCCGTTTCTTGATAAATCGTTTCTTTAAACTTTCCATCAATAATTCTCACCCAACACTCTTCCCCTCCATGATCATGAATCGGTGTCATTTGACCTTTGTCCCAACACAGTAATATGAGCTCAAACTGGTCGCTACATGCAATACAATTTCTGGTATAAGTGTCTTCCGACCAGGAGCACATCGTATCAAAATCACTAATAGGCATGTTGGCAGAATGAATAATCTTTTGGAATGTCGTCCTCTCCCCTTCTGTTAAAGCGGTTACTAGCGCATCTAAAGTTTCAATAGTTTGTGGTGAAATTGTATTTGAGTTCATTGCCTTTGTTTCCTGTTTTTGTCTATTATCGTACAAATCCAAGGCATTTCCCCAAATTCTGACAGTCTAATTGCGTATAAAAAACCGCTGCAGACCAGTAGTGCAAATATACAAAAAACTGCCGATTTTGGCTCGATTTAGCCCCTTCTGGTCTTATTTTGCACAGTTTTAGTCCATTTTTGATTCGTTTTGGTCATTTTCGAATTTCCGCTTTACGCCTCTTTGTTTCTTAAATGAGCGGCTTACAAATAACATAGTTTTGTAAGTATCTACGTACAGCGAAACCATCTCGGAAATGTCTTGGCAACGATAACAGATCGGCGAATACAATATTGTGGAGCAGGTGAGGTTATGTACTATAAAGCACAAGTTGTGACCATGAGCGATTACTATCCTTTTGGAATGAAAATGGAGTCTCGAACCATGACCAATACTGGTAACGGGTACAGGTTTGGGTTTAATGGTAAAGAAAACGAGTCTGAGGCATTCTCTGGTTGTATAGCTTTTGAGGCTAGAATTTATGATTCAAGACTTGGACGATTTTTGAGTGCTGATCCCTTAGAAGGAAATTACCCATGGCAAAGTACTTATGTTTTTGCTATCAATAGCCCAATTACTCTGATTGACTTCCTTGGCATGGGGCCTGGTAAAGGAAGAAAATTAGGTGATAAGGCTGCGTCAGGGAAGGGAGCAAGTACATATGCCGCTGCAAACGTCCCAGATCAATTAGGTGCTATGACCTTGAGTGATAAAATGGACATATTAGGGCAAATGAATAATGGTGTGGATGAGGTATTCGAGGGATATAATCCAGAAGGAACATGGAGCCAAACGGAAAAGGATGCATATTGGGCAAATGAGAAAGAAGGTTACTCATATATGATTCAAGCTGGGAATCAATTTTATGTGCCAGATGGAACAAATCTATCTTTTAAAACAACTACCCAAGAGGAATCGGGATCGGATTTTAAACCGACACCTTCACGTACATTTTTACCCCCAAGAAATACAGTTTATGCTCAAGCAGTTATGAAAGCAGAAGCGAAAAAATCAGGATTTAAAGCAGTCATGCCGATTATTGGAGGTGGAGCTAAATGGCAAACCCAAGGAACTATTGAGGCTTATTGGGTAAATCCCAAAAGCTCTTATGGTGGTTTTGATGCTGGTTTATTTGAGTATCGTTATTACCCTTTTAAAGGTATAGACGATGCATATCAAGGACAAGGTCAAGGCGCTCATAGATTGCTTGTGCCTGTTGTTAATTTTAAGGCAGCACAGTTCCAATTAGATTTTACAGCTGATGGTCAGTATGTAGGATTTGGTGGTCGAGTTAAGGCTTCCTCAAAAGGTTTTATTAAATTTGAAATTGATGCTGGGTTTAGATCTGAAGTAGATCAGGCACAATTTCTACACAATTCGGCGGTTATCCAGATGCCTAATTGGGGGCAAAGTTTGTTCCCAGATGTTAAACACCCCAAAGTATGGTAAATAGTAAAAAGATATTCAGAAATAACTGCCTTAAAATTATAGTAATATCATTTTTGTTATGTTTTACGGGCTATCATATTGTTAAAACTAATTTCTTAGATTTAAAAGTTTACTTAATTCCTTCGGAATGTTCAAATGCAATTGTAACTTCTTCTGAAAAGGCCAAGTTCCATTTTGGAAACGACTTGGGAATCGACGAATATATCTACGAAGTTTATTATTATTACAACTTTAGAGGGAACAGATATACAGGAAGCAGTTATGCTACTACTTTTCTAAATAGTTCTGACTCTGTAGAGATTATTTTGCTTAAAAATTATCCATCAATGTCAATTTTAACAATTGGTAGTGCAAACCCCTTTGGTTGGTATTCATATTTCGGAATGTTTGTTGCTTTATTGTTAGTAACACTAGTAATATTAAATATTAACAGATTATCAGAGATTGAGTTGTTTACAAAAGCTATGTTTTATAGAAAAGGCAGAATTCTATAAGGTGGTTTGTGTATCTCAGTATTCACGATGTGTTGGAAAGGTAGGCAAGATAGTGTTTCACTCCGTCGACAGTAAACTGGTCTAGGATAAAACACATCTTGGTGGGGAGCATCCCCACACCCCATACTAAAAGAGTTCATCCGTTTTGGATGAACTCTTTTTTGGTTTAGCAACTTGGAGATTGATGCAGGTCTCCTGTTGCGGTATACTTAGCTTATGCTAAGAAGTAAGCCAATACAACATCCACCTTTTAAGCTTGTGTCAGCGGAGGAATATCACAAAATGTAAGATGACCGATTAATCGAAATGCGGAGGTCTCCAAATGCTAGAATTTCCTTAGACGAATTGAAGAGAAAGCTTAAAGTAGAATATGGAATATGATTCAAACCAATGAAGAATTGATGACCACCTATTTTATAGCTGTGGCAGACTTTATGGAAGCTCATCCGGAGCTGGTTTATGATGCTTTTGAAATAAAACAACGAATCAAGGAAGAACGCGGTTTCTTGATAGATTAGAATACAAAAGAGTGTTTCAATATTCAATTATTAGATACTTTTGAGTTCAATTAAAACACTCATGAAAGAACAACGGGACGAGTACATGTATAACGAACCAGACTTTATCAGCCCTGCTGGTTTAAAGGAATATATTCACTTGATGCAACAGTACGATTTTGACGTAACCAGTATCGAGGAACCAGAAATCGAAAATGCGTTAATTTTACTTGAAACCTTAATTGAGAAGCATCCCTTATTTTTACCTCCATATGAAGATATGCTCAACTTAATCGAATGTTTTGAGTCTCATCCTGAGTTAGATCAATTAAAGTCCACAATTACAGCAAAGTGGGTTAAGTCTTGTCTAGAGTTGGTCGAAAAAGAAAATTTAGAAAACAAATATCTGCCCTGGGGCTGGATAGAAAACCGACCACTGATGCGCGGGATTTATATGGATGGTCATCAAAAATGGGAGTACAAGCAGTACAAACAGGCAAATAAACTATTCAAATTGTTACTTAAGATGAATTCAGGTGACAATATAGGAGCGCGCTATGCCGAAAAGGCCACGCGTGAAAAAATGCCATCCGATGTGTTTAATATCCGGTTTGTCATAGAAGATGATTCTGGGTCGTATTATGATAGTGGGAACCTCAGCGAGTGGTTCGATGACTAGCCTTTGTAAATTGAATAGAGAACACAATAGCAATACCCAAAGAATAGAACTAGTTTTAAAGATGCATATTGATAATATCTTTATGTTAGTTAGAGCCATGTTAGGAAACTAGGGGCTTTTGTTTAGTCAAAACTTCCAAAAAAGTCTTTAGAAGAAACCTCCATAGCGTCTAGGACTTTAAACAGCGAATCAAGCGTAAAATTCTGACCATTTTCCATACGCCAGTGTTGTACTCGATTTATTCCGTGTTCCCAGGCAAAGGCTTCAGATGAGGTAAAACCTTTGGCAATTCTTAACGCTCGAATTGTTTTTCCAACAAGAATAATCCGGGGGTCTCTCTCAGTGCCAGGGATATATAAGCAAAACATTTAATTTAGTTATTGAAGGAATCTGTATTAACTGTACCTAGATCTTAGAAATGTTAGTCATGAAGCTGAATCATTGCTGTTTAATACTTCAATTCTCGATTACCAAGCAATAATTTTGGTGGATTCTTTAGGTTTATGTCAAGTTAGTAAGTGACTCTGGGAATAAATCACTAATATCAGCATCTATGTTTAGTGATCCATTAGCAGTAAAGATTTTTGTTCTTAGCATTTACGTCGGCATCCTATTTCTAATTGGGATTGTTGCCTCGAAACGCATAAAAAATATCAGCGACTATTATGTCGGAGGAAAGAAAATGGGCTTCTGGGCCGTGGCATTTTCAGCCAGAGCTACAGGGGAGTCAGGTTGGTTATTGATTGGCCTAACAGGAATGGGAGCCATTGCTGGTTATTCTGGATACTGGGTAGTGGCAGGTGAACTCCTTGGTGTGTTTATTTCTTGGCAATTCATGGCTAAGAAGTTCAAAAAACGATCCGACAGCTTTGGATCTATCACAATTCCAGATTATCTTCAAAGCCATTTTAAATCGACCACGCATACGTTAAGAGCAGTAGCGGCCTCAGCTCTAGTCATTTTTATCGTGATTTATGTTGCTTCTCAAATCGACATTACTGGTGTCGCATTCCATTCGATGCTTGATATAGACTATCGCGTTGGCGCTTTAATTGGATTCCTCATTGTGCTGGTTTACATCTTTTTGGGTGGATTCGTTGCAGCTGTTTGGTCAGACTTATTTCAAGGCGTACTCATGTTTATTGGCTTAGTGCTGCTGCCTATTGTGATTTGGTATTCAATGGATCACGGCACAGGCATTACCGAAGGTTTAAACTTGATCGACCCATCTTTAACACAGATATGGGGTAAAAGCGATGATATTTGGATGAACATTTTCACCATTCTAGGTTTCTCCATGATTGGTTTAGGTTTTCTGGGTTCCCCTCAAGTGTATGTACGTTTTATGTCCATCAAGGACCAGCACGAAATTAAAAAAGGAAAATTTGTTGCCTTGCTTTTCACATTAATGACAGATGCTGCAGCCGTGACTATCGGTATTTTGGCCAGAGTTATTTTTACTAAAAACGGTCAGGATGCAGAAGCCATTTTGGGTATAGGCGGGAAAGATGTGTTAAGTATGATGACCGAAATGTTTTTACCTTTAACTGTCGTCGCGATTTATGTAGCCATCGTTCTTTCAGCCATTATGTCGACCATCGACTCGCTCTTAATTCTAGCGTCTAGTTCGATATCAAGAGATTTCTACCAGAAAATATTTAGACCTGATTTAAAGGATGAAAACCTAACGAAAATATCAAGGATATCCACTGTCATCATGGCTCTATTGGCCTTGGGTATTGCCATCATATTAAACTGGGTCTCACCCGACAGACAGGTTTTTTGGGTCATTATTTTTGGATGGTCGGGCATCGCTGCTACTTTTTGTCCAGTTATCATTCTCACCTTGTTCTGGAAAGGGTATTCTGAGAAAGGTGCCATTGCATCAATGATAACGGGATTTGCATCGGTTATCATATTCAAATTTGTAGTGCAAGACTTAGAAAGCGTAGGTAAATATTTCGTTGAGCTGGATGTACTAGCACCTTCCTTCGCATTGGCTATGATTGTCGGCGCCATCGTATCCAAAATGTATCCGCCAAGGTCATCTGCCGTATCGGATATAGAAGCTATCGACAAAACCGACATAAACTAGTACGCTATGGAAAAGGCACTTATTCTATCTGGGATACTGCTTTACATCATAGTACCAGCATGTGCTCAAACGTCCCATGAAGATACAAGTGCTGTTTATCCAGATACTTACACGTTTAAACAAGCCCTAATTTTTAAGGAAAACGGCGCATATGGAAAGGTGATTTGGTTTTACATCAATCTATATCCTGAAAACAAAACGAAAGTAGTTGAACTCGTTCAGGCGTTGTCTGCTGAAATGGTTGACGTTGACATGTCTGTTTTTATCAAAACCTCCTTTGCACAATTCGCACCTTTTGATCCATCGTCAAGCTCAATGGTTGATGGCACATTGAGAATAGACCGTACCGGTTTATTCCAAAAAGGAAAATGGGGAGACGAACTCATTGCGTTATTAACAGACCCCAACAAACCACCCAGTACTGCAATGGAATATAATTTGAGGGGGTTGGGAAAATTCAAAGCAGGAAATTTCACCTCAGCCATTGACGATTTTGATACGGCCATACAATTAAAAGCCAGCGCACAGTTCTATTTCAATCGTGGTTATGCCAAGACTGAACTTGAATACTATACGAGTGCCATCAGAGACTATACTAAAACGATCGAATCGGGATATCGGTTGGCTGAAGCGTTTTATGAACGTGGTTTTTGTTATGACCAAATAAACAACACAGAAGGCGCAATTTTGGACTATACTTCTGCGATCTCTATCAATAATCAGTATGCTGAAGCTTACAATAATAGAGGGTACACAAAGTATAAAATGAAAGACTATAAATCGGCAATTAAGGATTATACCAAAGCCATTCAGTATAAAAATACCTTTACAAATGCTTACGTCAATAGAGGGTTTGCCAAAAATGCGCTGGGATCTAATAAAGCGGCGTGTAAAGATTGGCGTAAGGCTTTATCGTTAGGGTTTACGCCTGCCCAACAACACATAAATGAATATTGTAAATAATATGGATAACATTCAAATACTCATATACGCCCATGCCGGTCTCGGTGGATTAGCCTTATTGGCTGGAGCAACCGCTTTGTTTGCTAAAAAAGGCTCATGGCTTCACAAGAAATCGGGAAAATCCTTTTACTGGACCATGTTGGCAACAGCATTACTCGCACTTTCAATTTCGATTTTACCCAAACATGAAAGTCCGTTTCTTTTCGCTATTGGTATCTTTAGCACTTATTTCATTATCAGCGGTTATCGTGCTTTACAGTATAAGCACCAGAAATCCAATCTTATTGCAGACAAAATTATCGCGTGGGTTATGATTGTGACAGGTATTTCAATGATTCTGTATCCAGTCATCCAAAAAAATTCCACCAATGTGGTACTTACTGTTTTCGGGAGCATAGGCCTAATCTTTGCCATTCGAGATTTGACCAGCTTTAAAAACTTAGATCAATTGAAATCAGATTATCTCAAATTACATGCTGGTAAAATGATTGGTGCATACATATCAGCCGTAACCGCATTTGTGGTGGTCAATGAACTCATACCAAGTATTTATGGCTGGTTTATACCCGGCATCATCGGAGGTGTTTACATTGCATATTGGATGAGAAAGTTGAACAAGAAATCTGGCAAAAAAAAACATCGCCGTTACAAGCATTAAGTACACTTAGTCGTTTTAAAAGTGTTTGAATAGAATGCACTTCTTTCAAATGTTAGAAAAAAAAATCTAAGTCGTGTTGGCCCGTTCAAAAGTGCGCGATGCCCTTGGTCTGACTGGAGCCGGTGGCTCGGTGAATGACGCATCTAGTCAATATCCAATTAATCAGATAATAATTTATGGTAACGTTTGTATGGATTCCCTTAAGTTGTATTGTATTATGCTTGTGATTCGTAACAACTTGAAATCACTAAAAAAAATACTGTTCCCTATTTTCTCAGCATTCTTGCTGTTTAGAGTATTTGAGTTGATGAGGCAACCGATGCGTTCAACCCCCTCGTTATCGATTCTAGCTTGCCTATTTTTTGCGTTTTTGATTACCCTTTATATTACTGGTGTATTTGCCTTCCTTGGTTTTGCTTTTGATACAAACAGGCTTTTATCAGACAGGTATTACGAGATCACACGACCTAAACTACTTTCAGATGTTTATTCCTTTTTAGGTGTCAAGTATTTTAAGAACATTCTCCTGGTTGCATTCTGGGGTAAGAAAAAAAACAAGGCCAAGTATTTCGATGGTACAACCTCAGGTCTACAAAATCTAATTTATCAATCTAAGCAATCCGAATTCGGTCACATCACTGCTTTTTATGTAATCAATCTATTTTCAATGGTACTGTTGGTTTTTGATTATGCTTTGCTCCCATTCTTCATGTTCGTCATTAACATAATCGGAAATTTATATCCCGTAATCTTACAACGGCACCATCGTAAGCGGATTGATAAATTATCCAGTAAATTAGTACATCATGAATAGTTCAAAAGAGTTGGCCGCCAAAGCCAAGTTATGGGGTCTCAGAAGAAACCCCGCAAAGATTAATTCAGAAAATTGCTTCGAATTAATTTATGCCCATACGTCACGCAATAAAACCTATGGCATGGCGAATATGTGTGCGTTTACGTTGACATAATTTCCTTGTTTATACCAAGATTAACAGCGTGTTTTGAGCTGTTATTTATAACAACAATTGTCATAAAGCGTTTAAGTTGTATAGTCCGATTATGAAATATTGTCTTTTGCCTTTCCTTTTGCTGTCGTCTATGGCTAGTTACGGCCAATTATCATCAGTTGGGTCCTCCATTTATGGCGATTTTAATGGTGATGGGATTAAGGAATATGCGTTTGCGGTTCAAACCCAAAAGGGTATTGGCAATGCCATAGAAAACGGAGTTCCTGGCACTTATTCAGTTTATTTTTCGACTGAGAATATACTAGAGATATCGGCTGGATGTTGCGAGATCACACTTATAAACGAGGGCGATTTAAATGGAGACGGTGCTGACGATATAAGTTTATACCAGGCCCCTTTGAATGGCAATACATATACTATGTCGACCTATAGTTTTCAAGATTCCATTTGGACGACATTGATACAACCATTTTCAATCCCTACTACTGGCACTGTCCTTACTCCAACAGAATTGCAGGGCCGTGTATTTAAAGAAGACGGAATACTGTACTATTTGGATACCGCTGTCAACGATGAAAACTTTCGTTTAATCAGACGACAAGTGGATTCTAAGTAAAATTATGATGTAATTCACTAAGACAATTGTTCATTGTCAATCGTTATTGAATGTTTAGCTCACAAGCGTACCGACCTCGTTTCCTTTTACAAGGTTAAACAAGTTGTCTTCTTTGTTCATATCAAACACGACAATAGGAAGTTGGTTTTCTTGACAAAGCGTAAACGCCGTCATATCCATCACCTTTAATTGACGTTGTATCGCTTCTGTAAAAGATAAATTATTAAATCTAGTGGCAGTTGCATCCTTTTCTGGGTCTGCTGTATAAATTCCATCAACGCGTGTCCCTTTTAGCAACACATCCGCTTCAATTTCAACTGAACGAAGTGATGCGGCAGTATCCGTTGTGAAATATGGATTCCCTGTTCCCGCACCAAAAATCACCACACGGCCCTTTTCGAGGTGCCTGATGGCTCTTCTTCTAATAAATGGCTCAGCTATCTGTTCCATCTTAATCGCACTGAGCAAACGTGTATAGATGCCTTGCTTCTCAAGTGCCCCTTGCAAGGCCATAGCGTTAATCACGGTTGCCAGCATGCCCATATAATCCGCTTGAGCACGATCTTCCATACCGCCTTCAACACCTTGAACACCTCTAAATATGTTTCCTCCTCCAATTACAACAGCAATTTCAACCCCAAGATCTCTGACCTTTTTAATTTCGATTGCGTATCGTTTTAAAACTTCTGGATCAATTCCATATTCTTTGGTTCCCAAAAGGGCTTCTCCACTTAACTTGAGTAAAATGCGTTTGTACTTCATTTTCCTTTTGGACTAATATAGTTCTTCAAAAAAACACAAAAAAAAAGGAGAAACTATGTTTCTCCTTATCTCTTTTATTTACAATTCTTGTTAACCAAGTGCTATTCTTGAAAAAGACACCACTTTTAAACCTGAATCAATTCCTTTAAGCATGCCTTCAACACTCACAGAACTATCCTTTACAAACAACTGCTTGGTTAAAGTATTTTCTTTATAGAATTTGTTCAATTTACCCATTGCAATTTTGTCTATCATTTGCTCTGGTTTTCCTTCTGCTCGAGCTTGTTCTCTTCCAACCTCTAACTCTCTTTCCTTAACATCTGAAGGTATATCTCCTTCACTAACAGAAACTGGATTCATTGCTGCAATTTGCATAGCAACATCTTTTCCTGCTTGTGCGATCGTATCATTAGACGTTTGACTCAACTCCACCAATACACCAATTCTGTTTCCAGCGTGTATATAATTGATTACAGCAGCTCCTTCTACAAAAGCGTACTTAGTAATGTCAATTTTCTCACCAATCTTTCCAACCTCACTAATCAGTCTTTCACCAATAGGAGTGCCTTCGATAGACAATGCTTTTAATGCATTAATATCAGCTGCTTTATTTTCTAAAGCGATTTCAGCGATGCTTTTAGCCAATGCAATAAAGTCTGCGTTTAATGCAACGAAATCTGTTTCGCAACTTAATCTTACAATAACACCAACTGTGTTATCATCAGATGATAATGCAATAACAGCGCCTTCCGTAGCATCTCTATCTGCACGATTTGCTGAAACCTTCTGTCCTTTTTTTCTCAGTAAGTCGATAGCGGCTTCAAAATCGCCATCTACTTCTATTAACGCCTTTTTGCAGTCCATCATTCCTGCACCGGTCGTTTTTATCAATTAGTTTACTGCTTCTGCGGTAATATCCATGAAACTTTAAATTTATGTTGGTTGATAGAATTAGCTAGCGGCAACTTCTTCGCTAGCGCTCTCCTTGTCTGAATCTTTCTTTGCTGCTTCTTTAGCAACTTTACGTTCGCTAAGTCCTTCTGCAATTGCATCTGCAAAGTGACGTGTTAACAACTCAACTGAAGCTGATGCATCGTCATTCCCAGGAATTGGATGATCGGCTAAATTTGGATTTGAGTTTGTATCAACGATCGCAAATATTGGAATGTTTAATTTCTGAGCTTCCTTTACTGCGATGTGTTCTCTTTTTACGTCAACAATAAACAAAGCTGCAGGTAAGCGATTCAATTGCTCGATGCCACCCAACAAACGATGTAATTTTGTTTTCTCACGATCCTTCATTAAACGTTCTTTCTTGTTTAAGTGAAGGTAAGTTCCGTCTGCAACCATCTTCTCGATAGTCTGCATTTTCTTGATTGACTTCCGAACTGTAGCAAAGTTGGTTAACATACCACCTAACCACCGCTCAGTAACGTAAGGCATGTTCACACGAGTTGCTTCGTTTTGAACGATGTCTTTTGCTTGCTTCTTAGTAGCAACAAACATTACTTTTCTACCTGATTTGGTAATATTCTTCACAGCTTCCTTAGCGTCATTTAGCTTAGCAAGTGTTTTGTTTAAGTCAATGATGTGAATCCCGTTTTGCTCCATAAAAATGAATGGGGCCATTTTCGGATTCCACTTACTGGTAAGGTGACCATAATGTACACCTGCATCCAATAATCCTTTTGTCGTAATTTCTGACATATACGGAGTTTATCGTTTACTAAATTGGAATTTCTTTCTTGCTTTCTTCTGTCCAGGTTTCTTTCTCTCAACCATTCGGTTGTCACGAGTCATAAAACCTTCAGCTCTTAAAGCTGGCTTATTTTCAGCATCTATTTCAACAATTGCTTTTGAAATGCCTAATCTTAATGCCTCACACTGTCCAGTTGAACCACCACCTGTTAAAACGGCTTTGATATCATACTGACCATCAAGACCACATAACACTAAAGGTTGGTGTACCTTATATTGTTGTGATGGAGATGGGAAATAGTCTTTGTAATCTTT
>JBLHOC010000016.1:0-30157 GCA_047620825.1 Bacteroidia bacterium
GATGCAAAAGATTTTGATGATGCCATTTCATTTCATAAACTTGATAACGGCCATGTAGAAGTTGGTGTACATATAGCCGACGTAAGTCACTTTGTAAGACCAAACTCGGCCTTAGACGATGAAGCTTTTAACCGAGCTACCTCTGTTTACCTGGTAGATAGGACTATCCCAATGTTACCCGAGCGCATATCCAATCATTTGTGTTCTTTAAAACCCAATGTGGATCGTTTGGCATTTGGTGTTGTCTTTGAGCTTGATCAAAATGCAAAGGTTGTAAACTATTGGATTGGCAAAACCGTGATACACTCGGACCGTCGATTCAGTTACGAAGAAGCGCAAGAAGTGATAGAAGGTAACTCTAAGGAGTTAAAAGAAGAGGTTCAACTGCTGAACGCTTTATCGTTAAAACTTAGAGCACAACGCTTTAAAAGTGGTGCCATTTCGTTTGAAAGTGATGAATACCGTTTTACACTAGATGAAAAAGGCAAGCCGATTGAAGTCATTAAAAAGGAAAGAAAAGAGGCGCATAAAATGATTGAAGACTATATGCTTCTAGCCAATAAAACCGTGGCTCAGCATGTTTTCACCAAGATTAAAAAGACATTACCATATCGTGTACACGCAGCTCCGAACGTCGAAAAAATGTCCTTTTTCATTCAAACAGCTAAAAAGTTTGGGTATACCATTGATACGAAAAGCCCTGAGCTAATTAGTGCTTCCATCAACGACATGGTTGAAAAAACGGAAGGCAGAGTTGAGTCTAACATCCTACACCCATTGGCGATTAGGAGTATGGAAAAAGCGGTGTACACAACCAAAGACACCTATCATTTTGGTTTGAACTTCAGTTATTACACACACTTCACAAGTCCAATTAGACGGTACCCGGATTTAATCGTCCACCGTTTGTTATTTGACTACCTCAACAATAAAAATGCACCAAATGCAGATGATATCGAGAAAGCTTGTAAACACAGTTCCCAAATGGAACAACGTGCAACACAAGCGGAACGAGCGTCTACAAAGTACAAGCAGATTGAATATCTCTCGGACTATATCGGTGAAACATTTGAAGGCATCATTTCAGGTGTTACTGAGTGGGGCATTTTTGTAGAATTGAAGGATAATCATTGCGAAGGCATGATTCGAATTAGTGATATGAAAGGTGATTTCTACGAATTTTATGAGAAAGAGTTATGCGTAATTGGTAGACGTACAAGTCGAAAATACACTTTCGGAGATACCGTAAAAGTGAAAATCAAAAAGACGAATATGAACAAACGCACGGCAGATTTTACGTTTATTGGATAATGACAAGTTATCAAGATTTATTAAAAATTTACCTCAAACACTTATCGGAACATCAGTTTGAAGGTGCGCCTGATGAACTTTATGATCCAGCCAACTATATACTTGGATTAGGAGGAAAACGGGTTCGTCCATTGTTGGCCTTAATTGGATATGAATTGGGTCAAAAAGACCTTAACACGGCCTTACCACTGGCACATGCTGTTGAAGTGTTTCATAATTTCACGTTAATGCACGATGACATTATGGATAATGCAGATGTTCGCAGAGGCCATCCAACTGTACATCAAAAATGGAACACAAACATTGCAATTTTAAGTGGTGATTTGATGCTCGTGAAAGCATACCAGCTGTTAAACAAATTAGAAACAGATGATGGCACGAAATCCAGCATCATCGAGGCTTTTGGACAAATGGCAGAAGCCGTTTGTGTTGGACAGCAATATGATATGAATTTTGAAACGCTCGACAACGTTTCAGAATCATCGTATATCCGAATGATTGAATGTAAAACATCCGTCTTGTTGGCATTCAGCTTGAAAGCAGGTGGCATGTTAGCAGGCATCGACAAGTCAATGGAAACACATCTTTATGACTATGGTTTAAATGTAGGCCTGGCTTTTCAAATCATGGACGACTATTTAGACACCTTTGGTGATCAAGACAGTTTCGGAAAGCGAATTGGTGGTGATATCCTTGAAAACAAAAAAACGTTACTGTGGATTGAAGCCAAAAAAAGATGTTCGCCAGAACAATTGTCGACGCTGAATCACTGGATCAACAAAACTGATGCGCCAGAAACTAAGATTAGCGCGGTGACCCAACTTTACAAAGACTTAGAAGTAGATGTTTATGCTCAATTGAAAATGCAATCGTATTTCAATGATGCCGCTAAACACCTTGCAAAAATTAAAACACATTACGATACTACCGTCTTGGAATCGTTAGCGACTGACTTAAACGTACGTATCTCTTAGCAATTCACTGTGGACGACTATATCATCATTGACCATGACGAACAAGACCCGTATTTTAATCTAGCCGCGGAAGAATATCTGCTACATCACTTTGATGAAAACATCATATTTCTGTATGACAACAACCCTTGTGTTGTACTTGGGAAACATCAGAATGCATTCGATGAATGTCAGGTGGCCTTTTGTGCATTAAATGGGATAGAAATTATACGACGATTAAGTGGTGGTGGAACTGTTTTTCATGGTCCAGGTAATTTAAACTTTACCTTCATAAAAAATGGTAAAGACACGTCTAAACTCATTGACTTTAAAAAGCACTTAGTTCCTGTTAACGCCTTCCTTCATGGGTTAAATATACCTTCCGAATTTAGTGGCAGAAACGACTTGTTGGTGGATGGATACAAAGTCTCTGGAAATGCGGAACACATCTATAACAAAAAGAAAAGGGTGATTCATCATGGCACTTTGCTGTACGATGCAGACTTAAAGTCTTTGAATCAATCCATAGCCCCAAAAACCCATATGGCTTTTACCTCACATGCTGTAAAGTCTGTTCGAAGTCGGGTCAACAATCTGATTCATTCATTACCTAAGCCACTGACCTTTAAACAGTTTAAGGATTCCATGTTTCACTTTTTAATGGATTACCACAAGGCAAAAATGTATCAATTTACACCAAATGATATAACCGCTATTAAGGCATTAGCCGCTTCCAAATACCAAACATGGGATTGGAATTTCGGGTATTCACCAAAATTTAATGTACAGATAACCGAGGCCTCAGGCGCTCAATTTGATGTGCATGTTGTGAAAGGTTTGATCGAGAAGATAGACTCAACGAACAATGAAATAAACGCAAGGCTTCAAAAAATAATTGGTCAATCATTTACAACTGAAACGTTTCAAACGTGTGCCATAGAGATCGTGTTTTAGAATTGCGACTGTATCCCGATTCGAACACCAGAGTACGTAAAGTTGTTGCGATTTAAAGTGCTCAATTGTCGTCCAATTAAGCTTCCAACAGTCAGATAGTATGGCTTTTTATCGAATGGCTTAAACTCCAAATTAATTGCGGCTTCAAATCTGAATCGAGGTTTAAATGGAACAGAATACCAATTAAACTGTAACTCTCCATCATAGCTCTTTTGTTCTAGTATTAAGTTTTCACCATCATATTCCCTTTTGATGTTGCCGGTATACTTTGTTTCTTGAATCCCTGTTTTTAATGGAACTAAAACACCAGCTGAGGCAGAAGCATTTATTGATAAGTGATCATTGATTAAAAATCGGTTAAAACAATACGGACTAACGTTTAAATAGTCGTTAAGTTCTGATAAAGCCGCGGTTTGAAAAGAATACAACTGGCGTATGCTGCCAGTTTTTTGATCAATTATCATTTCCTCCTCCAATTTTTCTATTGTTCCTATGAACAGTGTCCGTCGTTGGAATTGACCTGCGACCTTGGCCCCTATATAAAACTCACGTCTTAAATTTTTAGACTGATGAATCCTTTTGGCGCCAGTTATCTCATAATTTCTAATATCGCGTTCTTGTGGATACCAATTTGATTCAGTAAAATTACTAAAATCAATATCTGTTACTAAAATGTTGTTGATGTAATTGGGTGAGGATTGTTGACCACTTTTGTGATGAAAGCTTCCATAGGCCATGCCTAACTCCGTTGGCAAATTTTTAATTTGCGCATAACTCATTGTACTCAGAAGAGACATTAATATAAATACGTAGGGTTTCATATTTCTCAATTGGATACTTTTGAAACGGAGAATCCGTAAATTAATTATTTCTTGCATAAGGATATGACAAAAGCACAGAAAGTAGATGAAATAATTTCAATCTTAGACGAGTTATTTCCCAATCCACCTATACCTCTTCAGCATAAAGACGCCTATACCCTGCTAATCGCTGTCTTGCTATCGGCACAATGTACCGACGCACGTGTTAATCTGATCACGCCGATCCTATTTAAAGCGGCTGACAACCCGTATGACATGGTAAAATTAAGCGTGGAAGAGATTAGAGAAATAATTAAACCATGTGGCCTTTCCCCTATGAAATCAAAAGGTATTTATGGTTTAAGTCAAATGATCATTGAATTACATAATGGGGAGGTTCCAAATTCTTTTGAAGCATTAGAGGCCATGCCAAGTGTTGGCCACAAAACAGCTTCTGTCGTTATGTCGCAAGCCTTTGGTGTACCAGCGTTTCCAGTAGATACACACATTCATCGCCTAGCCTATAGATGGGGCTTAACCAATGGAAAGAACGTTGAACAAACAGAAAAGGATTTAAAAAGATTGACACCGATATCGATCTGGAATAAGCTCCATCTTCAAATCATTTACTTTGGAAGAGCCTATTGTCCAGCAAGAGGTCATCAGGTGGAGGCATGCCCAATTTGTAGTAAACATGGGAGGAAAAATATGGCTCGTTAAAACATTCCAATTCTTTCAGTAAATAATTGAAATATTACAAACCTCATCTATATTTGACCTGTTAATAATAAATATGAAAAATTTAATTGCTTTGACATTCGCAGTAGTTCTTTTTACTGCATGTTCTAATAACAAAAGTGCTAAAGAATCAAGTTCTGAAGGCGCATCAACAGAAATTGTAACACCTCAATTTTACGAATACCAAAGAGCGTTTACAAAACTGACTTGGACAGCTTATAAAACAACTGCAAAACTGGGTGTAAGTGGTACATTCAACACATTCGAAATTGCACCAGGGGTTAGTTATGGCACGCTTACAACACTTATGGATCACCTTGAATTTACGATACCTGTAGCATCAACAAACTCAGAAAATGAAGAAAGAGATGGTAAGATCGTAGCCACCTTTTTTGGTTCCATGATGGCTACCGAAAACATAACTGGATTGTTTACCAGTGTTGCTGGAAATGATTCAGCTGGTACCGTTCAAATAAAAGTCAAAATGAACGACATCGAACATGAAATAGAAGGCACTTATACTGCAACAGGGAATAAAGTGATTATCAAAACGAGCCTACATTTGGGTGATTGGAAAGCAGAACCGAGCATAAGTGCACTGAATGAAGTTTGCAACGACTTGCACAAAGGTGAGGATGGCGTAAGTAAATTATGGCCTGATGTTGATATCGTTATAGAGTCGAGCTTAAAGCCAGTATCGAATTCTATGTAATCTTAGTACGCTCTAAAGAGTCGTTCCTTCAATTAAGAAATTCCATTCCTAAGCCTTCACGAACAATGAATGCTTGACTTTCGGTGCAATCCAATATTGTACTCCCTTGGTTCTGACCAATTCCGCCATCAATGAGTATGTCAACATTATGCTTCCAAGCTTCGTAAATATCCCTTGGATCCGTGATGTAATCCAGAATTTCGTCTTCAGAGTGAATTGAACTTGATACGATTGGATGTCCTAGTTCCAACACAACGGCATGCACAATTGCATTATCAGGCACCCGAATACCTACAGTTCGTTTGTTTGTCTTGAAAATTTTAGACACTTCATTCGTTGCATTTAAAATAAAGGTAAAAGGCCCTGGTAACACGCGTTTCATCAATTTGAAAATTGGATTCGAAAGCGGTTTACAATAGACGGCTAAATTGGTAAGGTCCTTACACAGCAAGGATAAGTTTGCTTTGTTTGGTTTTTTACCCAATAATTTGCAAACGATTTCAATGCTTTTTTTATTATGCAAATCACACGATAGTGCATAAATCGTATCGGTAGGAATGATAATTATTTTGCCCTTTCTATATGCTTCTACAATCTCCTTTATTCTACGCTTATCGGGCGTATCCTGGTGTAATTCGATGTAATCAGCGGGCATAATATAATTTATGACAAAACTTCTGAAACAGCGTCTGCTGCTTCCTGAAGTAAAATTGCCGAGCGCACTTCAAGTCCACTTTCGTCAATAATCTTCTTTGCTTCAACAGCATTTGTGCCTTGAAGTCTCACGATGATAGGTACAGGAATATTTCCAATGTTTTTATACGCGTCTACAACACCTTGTGCCACTCGATCGCATCGAACAATACCACCAAATATATTAATCAAGATAGCCTTTACATTGGGATCTTTTAAGATTATTCTAAAACCAGCCTCTACGGTTTCGGCACTTGCCGTTCCCCCGACGTCAAGAAAGTTAGCCGGCTCACCACCACTTAATTTAATAATATCCATGGTCGCCATCGCTAAGCCGGCACCGTTAACCATACAGCCCACATTACCATCAAGGTTCACATAGTTTAAGTTGTGTTTTTTCGCTTCAACTTCTGTTGGATCCTCTTCTGCCTCGTCGCGCAATGCTGCATAATCTTTATGTCTGTAAAGTGCGTTATCGTCGATGTCTACTTTCGCATCAACAGCTATAATCTTATCGTCAGATGTTTTCAATACTGGGTTTATCTCAAACATAGCAGAATCACTTTCTACATATGCCTGATATAATGCGTTTACAAATTTCACCATCTCTTTCATGGCTCCACCAGTTAATCCCAAGTTAAAAGCGATTTTTCGCGCTTGAAATGGCTGAAGGCCTGTTGCTGGATTTATCCATTCTTTCCATATTTTTTCTGGATTCGATTCGGCAACTTCCTCTATGTCCATGCCACCTTCAGTGGTATAGATGATTACGTTCTTACCTAAGGCTCTATCAAGTACAACACTCATATAGTATTCTTTAGGTTCTGATGCGCCAGGGTAATAAACGTCTTGAGCAATCAATACTTTGTTTACTTTTTTCCCTTCAGGACCAGTTTGTGGGGTAACGAGTTGCATACCCAAGATATCATTAACACGTTGTTTCGTCTCTTCTAGGCTTTTGGCAAGTTTAACACCTCCGCCCTTTCCACGTCCACCAGCATGGATTTGTGCTTTAACTACGACCCAATCCGTTCCAGTTTTCTCTTGTAAATTCTTTAGACTGGATTCCGTTTGAGAAGCGTCATCTACAACAACACCTTCCTGAATGGCTACACCGTAGGATTTTAGGATTTCTTTCGCTTGATACTCGTGGATATTCATGCTATATAATTTGACGGCAAAAATAAGATTTTAACGCCCTCTAATATGGTTAATTTCATTCTTTTTTCGACTACCCAAAGTTCATATACGCCCCATATCGAGACTGCTTAGTCCCGTTAATGGAAATATGACATTTCTTTTGTTGGAATTATCACTCCTGCAGCTATTTTTGTAGTGATGAAAAGTACTACTACTGCTATACTTATGGTAGTATGCTATGCCTCTCTTTTTGGGCAAAGTATACCCAAAGCCACTTCCACCAATTGGAACAATCTGGCAACTCACTCCGAAATAAAACAATCTAATGTCATCAATATCAAGCGTTTAGGTGCTGATATTACCGGAAAAAATCCTGCTGACAAATACGTTCAATTGGCCATAGAGAACTCCAGACAAACTGGTGCTATTATCTATTTTCCGAAAGGAACGTATTTGCTAAACGAACCAATCAAACTCACATCAAATCAATACTTAGCTGGTGACGGCAGTACTCAAACCATTTTAAAATTTGATTTGGGGGGAAATGGCCATCTTATTTCATCAGTTGGAACAACTTTCGCACAATGGACGGACATAATTTATGATGCCTCTAAAGAGGATGAAACGATTGTATCAAAAAACGAATACTTGAATGCAGGGGATCTGATCCGAATTCGGATTACAAACAAAGCAAAAACAACTTCGGAATGGGCTGATGGCAGTATCGGTCAAATTACCAGAGTAAAGTCTTTCAAAAATGGTACCATACAATTAGCTGATCCATTAAGATTGGATTTAACCAGCGACGAGATGCCTAAACTCATAAAGGTTAATCCACACCATGATTTGGGTGTAGTCAACCTAAAAATAGTGAGATTAGATGCCACTTCGGGCCAAACAAGCAACATTCATTTTGAGTATACAGACAATGCCATAGTGAGTGGTGTTCACTCCGATTCATGTAACTACGCACACGTAAATAATGTTTTCAGTTACAAAAACCGAATTGAAGGATCTTATTTCACTAACGCCTTTAATCATGGAGGTGGTGGTAAAGCCTACGGTGTAGTATTGGCATTTTCGTCTAGTCAGTGCATGGTTGAAAATAACATATTCGAACACCTAAGGCACTCGATTCTTTTTCAAGCAGGTTCAAACGGGAATATCGTGGGTTACAATTATTCTCGAGACGCGTATTGGACTGGTGTATTTAGTCCAGCAGATTTCAGTGGTGACATTGTGATGCATGGCAACTATCCATTTCTAAACCTGATTGAAGGCAACATCATACAAAATTTGGTGATCGACAACTCTCATGGAATCAATGGCCCTGGAAATGTGTTTTTAAGAAACCGAATTGAAAACGCAGGTATTTTCATGAATTGTAGTCCAGCCACAGATTTTCAAGCGTTTATTGGTAATGAAATTACAGGTACAGGAACATCTTCAAACGGTATTATTCCATTCCCCAAGGGACTTTATTCGCTATGTGGAAGGGGTCATTATGCATACGCCAATAACCAAAATGGAAAAATGATACCAACGCAGGTGGACGCCTTGGTGAATTCATTATACTATAAATCTGAGCCTGCCTTTCTTTCAAACACTACTTTTCCAGCTATCGGATATCCGAATACGACTCAAACGAGCACCATTCCGGCTTTAACACGAGCGAAAAAAGAAAAGAAGACAGTGGATTATAGTTTTAACGTGGATCTAGGGCCGAAATTCTACAAAATGGATGTTCGAAAAATTGATCTTGGTATACTCATTACTTGGTCGACCAATTTGATAAATGAGTGCGAGACATATTCCGTACATAGAAAAGAAGACAACAAAGGAGTTGTTCAGATTGTCTCGATCAAATCCGACCAAAAAACCAACTTATCAGAATATTCTTTTAAGGATTACCATTATAATACGAAGTCAACATTTGTTACATATTATGTGGTTTATCACGATTTTTTCGGAGAGGCGGTTGCGTCTAACGAAGTCCAAATCCAATTAAACGGTGGGAACGTTGGTATTCAATCTGATGGTTTAGGACATGTCTTTTTCCAACCACACATCACGCACATGAGACTCTTGAATTTAAGCGGACAAGAGATGTATAGTCAGGCTGTTAACAGAAGTGTGTTAAACCTCCCTACGCATATCCTAAATGGCATTTATGTTATTGAGTATACGGGTAACAGAGTTGTGAACAGGACAAAAGTTCAGATAACGAGATAGGCTACTTCTGCGCTTTGAAGTACAACCAGCCTGCAACAAACATAAAAGCAATGTTGGGTGTCCATATTGCAATTACAGGGTGTAAGGCGCCTTTAGCACCAGTTGATGTGAAAAATTGAATCACGAATAAATAGAAGAAACTGATGAGTATGCCTTTTGCCAGATTTTTTCCAACGCCACGGCGCACTTTCGCTGAAGAAACACAGACTCCAATAAACGTGAGAATTAGCATTGACAATGGACTGGCATACCTCCGTTGCTTTTCAGTTCGATAAAAATGCGCATCCGCAGTTCCTCTCATCTCAGACAATTCAATGTATTTATCCAACTCAGCCATATTAAACGATTGAACATCCTCCTGCCTTCTAAAAAAATCCTCTGGGTCGAATGGAACCATGGTATCCAAAAACGCACCAGTGATTAGACTTTCAGTACCATCGTCATTAAACTCTCGTATTCGGTAATTTGAAATACGCCAGGTATTCATTTCTTTATTCCAACGAATTTTGTCGCCAAATAACCTCGATTTTAAACGCCCGTCTTCAACGTGTTCCAACTGAATTTTGTAGCCAAAACTATCTAGATAATTATAATTCTGAAGCGACATAACCATGCCGGGTCTAATTTGTTGCTTGATGTTTTGCTTATAGCTATTCTCTAAATTTCTTGTGTTTCGATTCTCAAATTCCACCCGCTTTTTATCGGAACTCGGTATAATCCAAGCATTTAGACTAAATGAAAATGCTCCAATGATTAGTGCTGACAGCATATAAGGTCGGAGAAACCGGAGATAAGACACTCCTCCAGATAAGATGGCCACCACTTCCGATTTATCAGCCATTTTCGAGGTAAAGAAAATAACAGTAATAAACACAAAAATGGGACTAAAAAGGTTGAGCAGGAATGGTATAAAGTTGAGATAATAATCAAATATAATGTCGTGGATGGGCGTTTGTTTCTCAACAAAATCATCAATTTTCTCAGCAACATCAAACACGATGATAATCACAGTAAACAACCCCAGCGTGAGCACAAAACTCAGCAGAAATTTCTTAATGATATACCAATCGATCTTTTTTATCACGGGTCACTAATCCATTTTGTTCTTTGCCGACTTCAATGCAGCCAAGAATAAATTTGACATGGCATCACACTCTTTAATGAGGGGGTTCAAGATGTCTGGTTTATTTATGAGACCGTCCTCAAGAATCAATTGAAGCCAAAAACCACAACCATTACAACTATCGACAGCCTTACTTAAACGTTCAACAAACTCCGTCCCCAACTGCCCTACGAGTAAGCCTCTTGTTTTTATCCCAAGATCAGATGCATGACGCACCATTTCTACTCGGGCAAACGTAGCCATGTGTTGATCATGGGGTAGCACCATCGCTACTTTAAGACATGCTTTAGCCAAGGTATGTGTTTTGTTATAAATAGCTTGTGGATCCATATTATAGTCGTGTTGTAATATCTTTCATAATACTGTTTTTCCAGGTTGTAAAATCTCCAAGCAGTATATGTTTTCTTGCTTCTCTAACCAACCACAAATAAAAAGACAAATTGTGTGTACTGGCTATCTGGCCTGCTAGATACTCTTTACTTATCGTCAAATGACGCAAATAAGCCTTAGAATAGTTTGGCGTTAGCTCTTCATCTATTGGGCTTAAGTCCTTGGCCCAACGTAGATTTTTTATATTGATGATACCATTCTTGGTGAACAATTGACCATTTCGTGCATTTCTTGTGGGCATCACACAATCAAACATATCAATACCGAGACTGATACATTCTAAAATGTTTGCCGGCGTGCCTACACCCATCAAGTACCTAGGCTTATCGTTTGGCAGAATACCACAAACTAGGTCCGTCATGGCGTACATATCTTCGTGTGGTTCGCCTACACTCAGTCCTCCTATGGCGTATCCATCTGCGGTTTTACTGGCAATATATTCGGCGCTCTGTTTACGTAATTCAGGATAAACACTGCCTTGTACAATAGGAAACAAACTTTGTTCATGCCCATATTTTGGTTCTGTTTTATCCATCTGCTCAAAACACCTATCCAACCACCGATGCGTCATGCCCATAGAGTTGGCAGCATATTCATATTCGCATGGATATGGTGTGCATTCATCAAACGCCATAATGATATCTGCACCGATCGACCGCTGTGTATCGATTACACTTTCGGGCGTAAACAAATGTTTTGATCCGTCAATATGGCTTTTAAAAACAACACCCTCTTCTTTTATCTTTCGTTGATCAGAAATGGAGTATACTTGATATCCCCCGCTATCTGTTAAGATATTGCGATCCCAATTCATGAAACCATGAAGTCCACCAGCTTTTTCCATCAATTCCATTCCTGGACGTAGAAAAAGGTGGTATGTGTTTCCTAAAATGATGGGCGCATTGATTTTCTCTTTTAGCAACTCCTGGCTTACTGTTTTAACAGTGCCTTGAGTACCAACTGGCATAAAAATGGGTGTTTCAATATCACCATGAGGTGCTTTCAAAACCCCTGCCCTTGCGCTGGACGCGCTATCTTTTTGAACTAAATTAAAATCCATGGACAATTATTAGCCCTCGAAGTGAAGAAAAAACTGAATAAGCTTTGGAGACATGCGGGACAGTGCCGAAGCATAAATATATGAATCTGGAACAAGTGAGTTTCCAATCCCATTACTGATTCTAATCTCTGGAGAAAACTTGAAGAACTCGTAGTATAAATCTATACCGGCACCAAAGTCGTAACTAAAAGTGGCCGGATACAAAGCGACGATAGGTTTGGTATTGCTTCTTTCCGTTTCTATATCTGATGCAAAATCATAACGGTAAGTAACGCCACCAACCCAATAAAATCTTTTATTGTGGTTACGCTTAGACTTATATTTCAACTGAAATGGTATTTCCATGTATGTTGAATTGACTTTAGCTGTTTGGATATCACCTCCTCTGAAGTTGTATAAAAGGTGTCGTTCAACGAACTGTATATTGACCATTGTTCTGAAATCCCAATATTCAGCAACTTTCAGATTCATAATACCGCCAACACCAAAACCCGGAAAACTACTGGTATTAATGGATTGAATCGTGTCATTATCCATAAAATCAGCCGTTGTATTGTATTTTAACTTCCCAAAATTTCCAATGATTGAAAATCCGAAATGAATACGTTGTAAATCATACCCGGGATTTATTTCTTGAGCCTTCGATACCGTGCTCATTGTCAATAACATTACCGTTATCAGTACCTTATTTGCAGTCTTATTATTTTGTGCCCTCATAAACTGTGGTTATCCCAAATGACAAACGACTAAAACTGGTTTTTTTGTACCCGCATTGCTCTAAAATTTCAATAAAGTTTTTTCCTTCAGGAAAATGCTTTACTGATTCGGGAAGATATACATAGGCTTCTTGACTACCTGAGAATATTTTGCCCCATAAAGGAAGTATGTATTTTGAATAGAACGTAAACAACTGTTTGATTGGAAAAGCAGACGGTTTAGAGAATTCTAATACGACCAATTTTCCACCAGATCTCAGTACCCGTTTCATTTCATTTAATCCTTTTTCTAAGTTTTCATAGTTTCTAACACCAAACCCAACCGTTACTGCATCAAAATAATTGTCTTCAAAAGGCAGGTTTTCACTATCGCCTTGCATCAACTTAATCTCATTAATGCCCTTTTTAGTCAATTTAGTGCGACCAACACTTAACATATTTTCAGATAAATCAATACCAATAACTTCAGTTGGATTGAGTTTAAGTGACGCAATTGCCAAGTCTGCTGTACCAGTTGCAACGTCCAAAATACGTTTTGGTTGAATGTCTTTAAGCCTTGAAACCGCCTTGCGACGCCAGATGTGATCAACACCCATCGACAAAAAGTGATTTAGAAAATCATACTTGTGCGAAATGCTATCGAACATCTTTTCTACCTGTTCGCGTTTCGAACCTTCTTTACTGTAGGGTTTAACCTCGGTTTTTGTGGACTGCAATTGCTAAAGTCTTTATGAAAAAATTAAGTTTGCAAATATCCATCATGACAATCAAATCAGCAAAGTTTATCAAATCTTACATTACCATCGAAAAGATGGACAAGTCGGATACTCCAGAATTTGCATTTATTGGTCGTTCCAATGTTGGAAAGTCCAGTTTAATAAATATGCTAACCAACCAGAAAAATCTGGCTAAGACAAGTAGTAAACCGGGCAAGACTCAGTTAATCAACCATTTTGTCATCAATAATGTTTGGAATTTAATTGATTTACCTGGCTATGGCTATGCAAGAGTGAATGACCGCAAAAAGGCCAAATTCAGCGGCATGATATTGAGCTACCTTGAAGACCGCAAAAATCTTTATTCAGCTTTTATTTTAGTGGACGCCCGCCTCAAACCTCAAAAAATAGATTTAGAGTTTGTAGAATGGTGTGGTCATAAAGAAATCCCATTTCAAATCATTTTCACGAAATCCGACAAAATTAAAAAAACTCAACTGGCTGAAAACATTGGATTATTTGAGGCTGCTTTGTATCAGCAAGGATGGGAAGAACTTCCTGAACGATTCATAACAAGTAGTAAGGATAAAAACGGGAAGGATGATGTGTTGGAGTTTATTCAGCAACTCGTGAGTGGTAAGTAATGTTTAATGCTTTTTGAAAGACCAAATGAACGAAGAGACCTTAGACCATAATGAAATAACCACCACAAAAACGACTTTCTGGAAGTGGCTGAGGGTTATAGAACGTATATCCGTTGTTTTGGTTGTGATTGGCTTCCTATTTAAAACAATGCACTGGAAGTGGGGCGTTGAATTAGTCATGTTTCCATCGCTCATACTTTCTTTCACTTACTTGATCTTTTTTGCTAGTCTAGTAAGCGCTAAATCTAAAAAGAAAGCTGGCTTAGTTTTATCAATCGTATCCGGCTTTATTATTAGCACTACAGTATTAATTATACTTTTTAGGATTATGCTTTGGCCAGGTTTCGGTGATTTGGTCGGTATTGGTTATGTGTGCCTTGTTATTGCTTTAGTCTATTTGGCATTCTATATCAAAAAAATAATTGTGTCAAAGACTTTCATCCGAGCAGCATTTCGGCTAGTACTTGTTGGAGGTGTCGCAATATTTCTTCATCTGGTTTCAATACGACAACAGATTAACTTTTACTATGACCATATGGCGTCTGACAACATGCTTGACGCCTTCATGGATCAATATCACAATCCAGATGACGACGGTTTTCGTGAGCGTTACGATAAACTACGCAAACAGCATAGTGATTCGACAGTTGCATTAATGAACGGTGATACATATCCTAACAACAAAGACTAGGTTTTCAATTAAGTGTTTGATTGTTCCCATTTTATTTTTCTTTTTTCATGGCTCCAAAGATTCTTCAACTACTCCAAGCGTAGTTCAATCTGAATGACTAACTCCAAAACTGTTCAAAACACGTTAACAACGGGGAGAAAATAATGAAGACTTTTGTTAGCTAAGTACGACATGGATATTTCTATCATACTATTTGTTAGTTTTTGTACAGCCGCAGGTATTCAGCTCTTCTATTATTGGGGCATATTCAGTAGAACCTTTGGCCGTAAAAAAGACTTACCTGAATCCAACGTTGGAGCCAGTGTAATTATTTGTGCTCGAAATAATTTTGCTTTTTTAGAACAAAACCTAGACAAGGTGTTAGACCAAGATTATCCAAACTTCGAAGTTATGGTTGTAAACGATGGCAGCACGGATGGCACAATCGATTTTTTAGATAACAAGGCACGTGAAAATTCAACACTCAAGGTGTTGCATTTGGATATCGATGATCGCTTTCATCGTGGTAAAAAATTCGCTCAAACCATAGGTATCAAAGGCGCTGAGCATGATTTGATGGTCTTTACTGACGCAGACTGCCAGCCTTCCTCCAACAAATGGCTCGCAACAATGGTAAAGCACATGACGGCTGAGAAATCCATTGTTCTAGGTGTAGGGAACTATCAGAGAAAAGCGAGTTTAACGAATTGGATTATACAATTAGAAACGTTTCATAGCTTATTACTTTACATCAATTTTGCGCTGTCGAAAATGCCCTATATGGGCGTGGGCCGAAACCTATCCTATCAGCGGCCATTGTTCTTTTCGGTAAAAGGGTTTGCCAGTCACCAACATCTATTGTCTGGTGATGATGATTTGTTTATCAACGAAACAGCAAACAAACAAAACGTTGCCGTTTGTTTGGACAAGGATGCATTCACGGTTTCTGAACCTAAAAAAGGATTAGGACAATGGATGACACAAAAGAAGAGACATTACAGTACTGGCAAAATGTACAAGTTCTCACACAGAATGGTGCTGGCCTTGTATGCTTTTAGCCTTTTGCTTTATTATGTCCTTGGTGTGTTCGCCATTCTTGACGCATCATTCTTGATTCCTGTCCTTAGTGTAATTGGATTTCGATTTTTAACCCAAGCCATTGTATTATATAGAAACATGAAAGTATTTGATTATCTCAAGTACTACTGGGTATTCCCGTTTCTTGACATTGGCATCCTACTGATTCACATTTTTGTTGGTGTAAGGGGATACTTTTCAAAACCACTACGTTGGAACTACTAAAAACTCTATTTCCTGACTTAACACCAAGCCAACTGACTCAATTTGAGTCGTTGGAAGACATGTATAGACATTGGAATGCACAAATCAATGTGATATCTCGAAAAGACATTGATCAATTTGCTACCAGACATTTATTGCATTCATTGGCCTTAGGGTTGTTTACGACCTATAAACCTGGTTCTCGTGTTATGGACGTTGGTACTGGGGGTGGATTTCCTGGCATCCCATTGGCCATACTATTCCCTGAAGTTCAATTCCACTTAGTTGACAGTATTGGAAAAAAGATTAAAGTCGTACAGGAAGTCACTCAGGTGTTGGAATTAAAGAATGTAACTAGTGTTCAAGTAAGAGCTGAAGAAGTTGAGGGTACGTTTGATTATGTCGTTTCACGTGCCGTAACAAGGTTGTCTCCATTTTATGCCTGGGTCGAGAAAAAAATTGATTTCAGCAAGTACACCAATTCGGGGTTTTATGCCCTGAAAGGTGGCGATTTAGGCCCTGAAATTAAGGAGTTCAAAAGTGCTTATAAAACAGCTCACGTAACACAATTTGAGATAAAGGACAAGTTAGATGATCCCTTTTTCGAAACCAAAAAGATTGTATTCATTAATTGATATGAATCGTCTTTATACCTGCTGTAGCGGGTGGAAGTTTTAAATCTGTTGGTCGTGGAATGTTTGAGATATCAAAACAAATTTGAAATTCAAATATTGCTGAACAAGACTGTTGATTGAATGTAAGTTTGGCGTTTTGTTGTGGTGGTAAAGATTTCGAAATGGCCTCATCGATGATTAACCTATAGTTTCGCTGAAAATTACAGCCACTCATTTTTATATCCAGTCGTAAGGTATTTCCAATTATGGTGTAATCTTTAAGTTCAAAAAAGTCATTGGATAAATCTTCAAAACGCTGATGAACATATATTTCTGCTTTCTGGCAATCAAGTTCTATAGATACGTCATCATCAGTAGATTGTTTACATGACTGAACCCCAACGAAGCAAATAAGAATTATAAGTAGATTCTTCATTATCGCATGAGTTGAACAGTCCCAGCTTTCTGATATGTTTTTCCTTCACTATCAGAGAAATTCACCAAATACATGTAAATCCCAGATTGAACATTTGCGCTATTATAAGTTCCGTCCCAGCCTTTATCTTTATCATCCGTAATAAAGATTTGCTCTCCCCATCGATTAAAAATAGTCAATTGGTAGTCTTTAACAGCTACACTTACTGGATGGAATACCTCATTTAACCCATCACGATTTGGGCTGAATGCTGTGGGTACGTAGACATTTGGATTAAAGAAAAAACAGATTTCATTACTCCATGATGTTTTGTTTTGACCACCTAATTCTGTGGCTTTTATTCTAAAACACTGGCGATAGTCTTCACTATTCCCTGGAATTTTTATACTTGCATTTTCTCCAAATGTTACACGCTGCAACAAACTCAGACTTCTATCCTCGTTTTTGCTTCTATAGAGATCATAAAAATCTACGCCATTATCCCAACCCACATACTGTGAGAAATTCAGTTCCAAAGAGAAATCATTAGGATTTTGAACACCTTCGAGTAAGATACTTCTGTGGATCTCCGAATACACCTCATTACCACATAAATCCGTGGTTTTAACCTGTACTTCGAATGGGTTTAAATCTGCATTTATATCTGTTTCAGTGAAGTTGGTGTAGTATTCTTGAGCTACAGTATTCCATACCACCTCAACGCCGTATGATCTTTTTTCAACTATAAAAGGACTGCCAGTTAGGTCGTCATTCAATAATTGCCATTCTCCATGAATTCGATCATCCGGGAATCCGATTGTGATTCGATCCAAGTCCAATTCAATATTGTTAATGTACACCGGTAATTGAACTGTATCCCCAACACACCCAAATTCTGACGTCTCTACCACAGCAACAGAACCATATCCCGTTGCGTTCCAATCAACAATGATAGAATCACTTGTTGAGGGTAAAAAGGAACCATTGGTAACGTTCCAGCTATAGGTTGAGTTTGTATAACCAGATATGGAATAATGTGTTTGATTAACATCCGGGAAGCACCTTATAAATGGGCCTTGTAATGAATCGGCAATAGGTTTTGGATGAACAATTACAATGGTATCAATGCGTTCACCTGGACAAGAGTCTTTCGACAATTCAATTACTGACATAGTAAACGTTCCAGGATCAGGCCATGTAACTTGAATCTGATTAGAACCCTGGCCTTTTACACCAACAGCACTACCATTTATCTCCCAAACATAACTCGAACCAGAAAAACCATTGACGGTATAAGTCCGTTCTAAATCACCTTGACAAAAATCAAAGTCACCCTCAATTTCATCCGCTGTTGGAATTGGGTTAATAACTACGCTTAAACGCAGTATTGGGCTAAGACAAGCTTTGCTATTTACGGCATCAAATGCGGTTTGTTGTACTGCGACCTCTCCTACTCCAGTTGCACCCCAAGTCACTAAAATATTTGAACTTGAATCTCCTGCTATTTGATTACCACCTGACAAAAACCATTTGTACGCTGATCCATTTGATTCAACAACCGAATAAGGCACATTGGCATCAAATTCACACACAGATGTATCTCCAACCGGTTTAAATCCTTTGAGGTTGTACGTTTTATCCACCGGAATACCAATAGCATCGCTCACACACCCCCATTTATCCGTTTCTGTAATTGTTATTGAACCCAGTCCCTCATTACCCCAATTAACTGTAATGTCTTTACTGTTGGAGCCACTTGCCTGAATGCCACCTGCAATGGTCCAATTATAAGATGATCCACCGCTTCCTAATGCCGAATATTTTACACCTTGGGCATTTGGACAAACCGATAAAGGGCCTACCAAACCAGGTTCAGGTTTTCTAACATTAACATCAAACCTGCCTGTATCACTTCTACAACCTTCCGCATTTGTTTCAACGATTGATAAAACAAAATCTCCCAACTGTAGCCATGAATGATCCAAATTAGCTGTTGTACTCGGATCAACTGTGCCATCTGGCAAAAACCATTTGTATGTAGAGCCTGATGTTGGGGCAGTCGTATAACTCACATTAGTTTCACCTAAACACACAGTATCCTTACCAGCGATAATTGGTGTTTGAGGTGATGGGATTAATTCAACTATATAATCAACTGTATCTCCAGGACAACCGTATTGACTAATCTCAACCATCCTAATCGTTGCATCACCAGAACCATTGAAAGTGATTGTAACATTTTCTTTATCCGCATCACCTATTATGCTCCCTTTGTCTATGCTCCACCAAAACGAACTAGTCGACCTCGCTCCTACAGCATCAAAAATGTATTCATAACTGCTCGTAGCACAAACCTTTTTAGGACCAAAAATCTCATCCGACCCTTTAAATTTATTTACTTTAATTTGGATGTTGTAATTGTCATACTTGGGCGGGCAACCATCGTCTTGAGCCGAGATTGTAACCAAGTATGGCTTGTCTCTGGCCTGTTCACAGGAAGGTGTCCAACAAAATTCTGTCTCTACATTTTGCAGTGCCTTTCTTGTAAGCATCGTTGCCAATGGCGGGCTAACGCCGTTTTCTCCAGTTAAAATATCTCCACTACCATATACGGTTACAGACTGAGGTGGATTTGTGTCAGTGTCTCTAGCTCTAACTTTGAAACATAGTTTTTCGCCTGCTTCAATCTCAAAATATTTACCTCCATCATTTGAGGCAATAGGCTTTTTATTTGGCGGGCAATCCAAGACTAATATTTGCATGTCCAGCCGGACGCGGCTTAATAGGATTCCATTGCGATACTCTTCGACTTCAATCGCGATCACAAAACTCCCAACCTCTCGAGAAAGCAATGTCGTTAAGCCATTTTCAGCATTCACAGTAGAAACACCACCTGCTCCGAAGGGTATCAAATTGTGATAACCAACCTTGTAATTAACGGTATCAATCGGCAATGCTAACTTCGTTGGCGGATCTGGCTTAGAAGCGTTTTGTCCAATATCTCCACCTTGATATGGTCTCACCATTCTATAAACCAATGAGTCTCCGTCAGGATCGATTGCTCGATTTAAAAAAGTGTTTGTGTCATTATTACACATGTACGGACTTGGTACCCCACTAAAAAAGGGGCTACTATTTTCAATTGCCGGATTTGGAATAAAACAGTAATATGTTTGACCTTGATCAGGTTCACCATTGCTGCCCAGTGTAAGGTTATTTTGTATGTTACGGCAACAGCGAACAAAGTAAACATGATATCCTTGCGGGTAGGGTGCCAACCTCACAGTACGTTCATAGTACCCCATCTGAATTTTTTTGTCAGAATAATAATCACACTCTTCACTTCCAGGAGGTTTTACGAGTTGACGGTATAAAATATTAGCTGTTACTATTTGATTTCTTTGTCGCTCTGCGTCATTTAGGTAAATCCCAATTTTGATTTCATCATCAAAATCTACGTTACTTTGTTCAACATCTCTGAAGAGTGTTAAGGATATTTTGAAAGTCTTGTCGCCATCGGCTTCAGTTCTAAGAAATTCATAACTCATATATCCACCCACCAAATGCGTCGCATAGGTTTGACCCACGCCAAAAAGTGACAAGCAGGTTAATAAGAGGATAATATGTTTAGTAAGAAACTTCAAGCCGTTTAACTGATTTTTACAAAGTACAACAAATTCAATGATTTTACGGACGTTATTCATCAACTCCCGTGTAAAATAGACGTAATATCACACAGTTTTGTTGCTTCAAATTGTGTAAGGTTTTCATCACTTTTATTAAGCTCAGGGGTAATAAAGATGTTTATCATGCCTAATGCGCTTCCAAACTCCATATCAGAAATAGAATCTCCAACCATTACACATTTGCTAAAATCAATAGATGGGAAATCATTTTTAGCAGCAAAACCCATAGTGGGCAAGGGTTTGCGGCAATTGTTTTCATCTGACGTTAACATCGGACAATGATAGACTTTGTCTATGCGTCCACCAGCGTCTTGAATTCCGGCAATCATTTTTGCATGAATTTGTGTTAAGTCATTTTCGGTCATCAACTCTTTTCCAATGCCTTGCTGATTTGTCACAATCACTACAACACCAAATATTTCAGACAGTGAAGCGATTGTTTCGGGTACTTTTTCAAGAAATTCGAATCCCTCCCAATTCTTAACATAGTCATCGACAAGCCTCCGATTTATCACCCCATCTCTATCTAAGAAAAGGGTCCAAGTTTTATCTATTTCTAATGGTTTATTTTCCAAAATACTCGTTTGCTTTTTGATAATCTTCGGGGATACCAATGTCAATAAAATAGCCGTCAGAGAGGTGCCCCTCCATTCGAATGACGTTGACCATCTTTTCCATAAAATCAACTTCCATTGAGAAATTACCAGCAATTGTTCGATCTAAAAACTGGCTTCTATTGATGGCATATATACCTCCATTAATAAACCCTGATTTTAAGTCATTTGATTTTTCTGTAAATCCATAAATTTTAGTTTCATTTAGCTCAACCATTCCATACCTATTGACATGTTCTAACTGTTTTAATGCAATGGTCATGCCATTGTTATTGGATTGGTGTTGGGCAATAAAGTGACCTAAGTTCACATCAAAAAAGGTATCTCCATTACAAACTAACACTGAATCAGATGTACATTGCTCCATAGCCAATCTGATGCCACCACCTGTGCCAAGAGCCTCTATTTCAATAACATACTCTAAGTGTAATTGTTTGTATCGATGACCAAAGTAATCTCGAATGACTTCGAATTTATAACCAACAGATAATTTTACATGGGTTATTCCTGCCTCAATCAATTGATCAAAAATGTAGGCTATAAATGGTCTGTCGGCAACAAGTGCCATGGGTTTGGGTATGTTCGAAATAACAGACCGTAATCTGGTCCCCATTCCTCCTGCCAATACAATCGCTTCGGTATTCATTAATCGATAGAATAACTGTACAAACCGGTCATTGCGAATTCGTAGGGTGTTACTTTAATGTCCAACTTCGAAATCGCTTTGATTACTTCATAACGCGTGTTGTCTGGACAATAGAAAAACATAAAACCACCACCGCCGGCTCCTGAAATTTTTCCTCCGCTTGCGCCTGCTGAAATGGCCGTGTTATACA
Source organism: Bacteroidia bacterium (assembly GCA_047620825.1). Lineage (GTDB taxonomy): Bacteria > Bacteroidota > Bacteroidia > NS11-12g > UBA9320 > UBA987. Next base: position 22,299 of record JBLHOC010000016.1, read on the forward strand.
TGGATTCGATTTCTGAATTCGTGATCCCTTCTGCCATCAGTTTCTTAGACTCCCAGCCAATATTCATGATATCGCCAATCTTATCCAATTCTCCTCGCAATAAGGCTTCTTTCATTTTTACACTTTGTTCTTTCACCATAAGCGTTGCTTCTATCTGGTCTTTAGCCTGATTCGTTATAGCCGAGGCTTGTTTATCAATAATACGTGCAGATTCACGACTTGTTCCCGTATAAAACAACACTATGTTGTGTTGTAATTCATTTACATATTTTGGCTTTATTCTTAATGGATTAACGATAACCTTCTCATCCTTATAGAATTCCATAAAATTAAACCCACCGAATGTGGCTGCATATTGGTCTTGTCGACCTCCGGCTAGACCAAGGTCCTTTCGTTCTATTTCGTATGCCAATTGAGCAATGTCGTATTCTCCTAAAGGCAGTTTTAACCAATGCGTAAAAGCTCCAATAATGGCAACAACTAGTGTTGATGACGATCCTAATCCAGAACCAGGAGGCGCATCCACGTGTGTTTGAAGTTTAAACGATAACGGTTCGGTCAAATAATCTTTTGATATGCGGTTGTAGACGCCTTTTAGGAGTTTGAGACCACCATCAAGAGGTAAGTGCATGGCTACATCATGCGTTTCTGATATCTCTTGATCTAGCGCAAGAAACTCTATAGTCTTGGTTTCGGTTGGAATGATTGTAGCGTGTGCATACAGGTTTATTGTAGCATTGAGAATGCTTCCACCATACAAATCGGCAAATGGGCTGACGTCGGTTCCTCCACCAGCCAAACCAATGCGTAACGGCGCTTTACTTCGAATTATCATCGCCTCAAATATAATTGGCTCTTACCCAAAAAGTAGATAAAGATTTTACCGAATGCTATCGGTAACGTCGACTAAACGATACGGAAAATCCCAATCTGAATAAAGGGCTCTATCCGGTTCTAATTCGTAATTGCCGTCAAAGTATTTGTTCATAACGACTTTAAACGAATTGATGGGACTGATGCTATCGTAAAGCATTTCATAGTCCTGATCGGGAAAGTAGTATGCGTTAATTATAGAAAAACGTTCCTTGAAATCATTGTTTTCGAACCCATGATGGTTCCTCAACTCAGAACAACTGCCATGATCGCCTTGCAATATGATGATTGGTGGCACTTTAGAGTCTGTTATAATTTTATCGATTAAGTGCATCAACTTTTTGTTTACAAATTGCAGTTGATCTATATACCCCTTTTTGTAAAACGAGTTGTCGGCGGTTGCGTTTAACGGTCTCCAGATATTGTAGTCGTGGCCTGGCTGAACAGGATTCCCATCTTTGTCAAATAGAAAAGGCTGATGAGGTGCAAGCACGTGGCCATGTACATAGTATGGCTGCTTTTTTTCAGGTATTGTTTCCATCACCCGAAAAGCTTCCAATATTTTTCTACGGTGAAAATCCTCAGGTGAAGCTGTAACGATCGGCAATCTTCTATTGAATGCTCTAATGATTGACATGTTCATCAATTCATTCTGATACAAGCTAAATTTAGTTCCAGGTGTTTTATGGAAGATATCCGCATCTTTAAGATAAACCACTTCAAACATCGAAGCGTCAAATGAAATTGATTTGTAACCCTGTCCTCGTAGAATGTTGAGCACTCGATTATTATTCAGCACAGTTGCCATCGGCCATCTGCTGCCATGATCTTCACCTAGTACTTCAATAATTGAATCCAAGTAGGACATGTTTAAAGCCGATGGAATAGACAATACCGTCTGTCCGTAATTTGAAATCGCCTTATCCGCGACATAAAAACCTTTGCCTTTAAGATAATCTGTGAACTCAGAATTATCAAAATCAAAATATTCCTGCAAAACTCCATTGCTGGTGTATGCATCCATAACCAAATAGTAAATGGTAGGACGAACGGCTTGAATGGTTGTATTTGAATCCGTTGCTTCCTGGGTAAATGTTGTTACGTCAGAGGAAGACTTCCGGTTAAAATCAATAATGTTGTAAATACTAAACGCCAACAACGCTATTGAAACAAAGTTCAGTAACGCATTCAGTTTTAGTAATTTCCCTTTTGCCTTTATTAAGCGCCAAGAGATTAGCGTAATAAGTGCCAAGCTGGACCATTTATAAAAATTATGATCCCATCGAATATTTTTTGGATAGAAGGGTATTTCCCAGCTGTAGCAATGCTCGTAATATGGCCCAAAACTAAGCGCAAGAATCATTATTAATGACGTCAATACACCTGCTTTTACCCATGATTTAAAAACAAATTTCAACAGAACGGATAAAAGTATTGTTGTCCCTAGTATAACGAATAGTGGTTTTATTACGTCAGCAAACCGTACAATTTCAATATTCTGAGAAAATAGAAATATTGGTGGAAATGCCGCAAAGAATAAGGAATGCCAGGGTTTGTTTTTAAACATTACTTTTTAGACTTCAAAAGGTATAACGTCCGTAAAGAATCTCCTACTTGTTGTTTTTCAACAATATCGAAATATGTCGTAAATGCTTTTTCGAAACCTTCAATATGATAATCTACAAATATGTCTTCCCTGGTAGCAAGTAATATCTTGACCTGTGAATCTTCTTTTGGAACAAATTCAATAATCACGTGTTTTCCTAATCGCGATAGATAGTCCGCCACTTTCGTCAACGGTACATTGTTACTGATAGATATATGATGGATGATTGCCAATGCCATCACAGCATCTACCCTTCCACGTTGTTCTAGGCTATCTCGTTCTTCATGTCCCCAACCAATTGAATTACTTGGGTTGGTAAGGTCTAATTGTAACGGAAGCATTGAAATTTTATCGTGCTTCACGCGTCTATAGTTTTTCTCTACAGCAATTGGGTCGATATCAAAAGCAACAGTTTCAATACCTTTTAAAGCAGCTATTGAACTAAACGTTCCGTCATTGGCACCTAAATCCCAAACATTTCGTGGATTTATGCGATCAATATATGAACCAACCAATTCCTTTTTCGCATCAAAACTTGAATCAGAATAGTTTGTAAACGTATAGTAATCACCCCATTCCGTACCGTTGGGGTTCCATTTTAATTTCTTTATAGCATTTATGAGGTTATCAATTAACCCTAACATCGCCATTTTTGAAACGCCCCTACCAGATTTCTGATTGGTTTGTTTACCAGCATATTTCTTTTGCGTTTTAGCGTGTAAATGAATATGTGTCGCTAGCGAAAAAGTAAACTTCGATTTTAATGGTAACAAGGTTGCCGCCAAATCCAACGGAATGCCATCAATGTTTGACTTAAGCAATTGCAAACATCTAATATCAGTCAATGCTGCAAGGGCTACTGGAGCCAAAAAATGTTGACAGAATTGTTTGTAGGCTACCCAAGGTTTTCCCTCTTCATATTTTTCAAAAGACAGGGTATCAATAAATACTGGTTTGCCTTTTACAAATTGGACATTATACGCAGATGCATCCTTTAAGGACATGCCCTTTTTCAAGCTTGCTTTTTGAATAAACAGTGTCAATAAAGCGGCATCTTTTAACTGACCAAAAGACCACTCATAGGGATATGATATGAAGGGTAAAAGTTCAGGCTTTATAGTTTTGTATGCATCGGCATTAACATCACCGACCTCTTCATGAGAGATTAGATAGTTTTTTTTTGTTAGCGCATCATATAGTCCTGAAGAAAGCAACAAGTCAAATTCCTCGGCACCTATTGGATTTATTTGTCGGAGTATCTCTCCTTGAGAAGATGTAAAGATGAAACCTGCGGGGTCTCGAAACGACGAATTTAGTTTATTCATCATCCGCTTCTTCTAAAGAATCGTCATCATCAGAAGACTTACCTTTAAAAAAGTTAACAATTTTAGCCCAGTATAATTTGATAGCATATAAACTACCGAGTATACCTGCGATTAACATTTGAAGAATGTAACTCCCTGAACCTGGATCTAAGTAGGCAAATGCAGAGTTTGTAAAACTTAGAACAAATATTAGAAGGAGTAATGTGCTTTTGGATCTCATACCTTTTTCTTGCTGCAAAAGTAGAAAAAAAGGGTAACATATGTTTAGGGGAGTAATTAGTATTGAGTATTGAGTATAAAGCGGTTGTTTGACGGAGGAAATGTTGACACACGAGGGCCACATTATTTTAATTGAAAAAGTATGTTTCTTTTTTATAAAGAATAGTAATTTTGCAAACCTTTTGGCGAGGTAGCCCCGATAAAACTAAAATCTTTGATTTCATTTTTTATCGAGGGTCCACGATAAAGTTCCCAAATCATAGATTTGGACATTATCGGGACTCAGATGGTTCCGAGAAATAGAAATTGTCAATTTCGTCATTTCTCGAGAACCCACGAAAACATTATCAAATCACAGATTTGATAGTTTTCGGGATTAGAGCACAGGATTCATATCCGCCAGATGGCGGACGGAAGTTCGATTCAAAACCAAGGATTGAACGTAAATACAAAAGACCCGACTGTTTTACAGGATGGCATATGGCGAGGTAGCTCAGATGGTTAGAGCGCAGGATTCATAACCCTGAGGTCGGCAGTTCGATTCTGCTCCTCGCTACTCATATAGCAAAGCAACTCTTTAATTATCAAGGAGTTGCTTTTTTTGTGGTTACATATAGTCGACAAGAAGCATGATTCTTTGTTTACTTTCTTGCGCTTTTCTATTTAGTACTTTTTTGAATTTGACAGTGTGTAAATATATGGTCAGCTTGGTTTCACAGATACTATTGTATTATCTTTTTTATACCCCCTACCTATTCAATTAGCAATGTTGTTTTGCGCTTTCTGAGAATTAATTATTATTGTGGCGTTAAATAAATGAAACAATGAAAAAACTAATCTTATTATTCTGTCTTCTACCTATGGTTAATGTTGGTTGTGGTGATGATGGCACTCCTCCTGAACCTGCAATTGAAACACTCAATAAGGAGTTACTGTATGACAAACAATGGTCAAATGAGTCTAGAACCATTGTTCACATTTTTAATAGTGATGGCACTTATGCAACACTTGGAACCTGGGCATGGATTAATAATTCAGATACGATGAAGGTTCATGAGAATGGAACAAATAAGGACTTCACTTGGGTTATCAATAAGGGAAACACAGCAGACAAAATGGAGGCTAAGCTTCATACTGGTAATAGTTGGGGAGAGTACCGTACAAGCTGGTAAGACTTCTAACCTCACTGCGTAATTTCATAACTTGACAATAAGAAATAAAGTTGTCAGCTTGGTTTCTTGGAGGTGAGATCGGTGGATATTTCACACATCCCCTCTGTACCCCTTTGAAACTGTTTCAAAATTAGCACCATTATACATAGAGGATAGCCGCGTTATTTTTATTGAACTATGGGGAAATTATAAATTCATCACATCCCTTCAATATACGTCTCCACGAAGTCAACAATCTTATCTGTTATTCTTTCTGAGGAGCTTGCCCGATTTCTTAGGCTTGGACGGTTTAACATTATACCAATAACTTCATCACGGATTGGTTTCTTGCGTGTGAATAAATAGCTGCTGATTAACTCAACTAACTTTTTATAATCCAGCTCTTCTTCTTCGCTGATCTGTTTAATGGCTTTTTTCTTTTCTACTGTCCAGAATGATTCGAAAGCTCCATCTATACTATCGGCGTTTGCAATCTTTGGGAGGTTGTCTCTAATAAACCGCTCGATGAGTTCTTTCTTACTCCTTAACTCAATATTGTTATTCAGATGTTCGGAAATGGCTTGTCGCTGTTTCTCTCGGTCTTTTGGCTTGGCTCCGTATAGCTTGGTTAATAGGGTAAGAATGTATGTAACGTTTATTTCATCACGTCTTATCAACTCTAACTCAAAGTCAATATCATCTAATATAGAAACCTTCTCTTTTACGCTTTCATGTTTTACCATTTCATGCAAGTCCAGATATTTACTCTTATAGTTTTCGAAGGTCTGTTCGTTCATGTTCAAATCTTCGAAACTAAATTCTGTAAACGTGCTTAATACGTTTTTTACTCGCATCAATTCCCGAAAGGCTTTCACAAATTTCAGTTCTTCTTCTTCAGATTCTAAGGTGTTTACATCGCTGTGCGTTGGTGCAATATCCAATACTTTTATCACTGCGGCGTTGTATATCGCAACATAGTCTTCATACGGCTTAATGACGATTTCTTCAATGGCTTCTTTATTCGAAAAAAGGGTAATTGCTTCGTCTGTATTCGCTTTTAGGTTTCTAAAGCACACGACGTTCCCCTGTGATTTGACCTCGTTGAATATTCTATTGGTTCTTGAATAGGCTTGTATTAAGCCATGGTATTTGAGATTTTTATCGACGTATATGGTATTCAACATCTTACTATCGAAGCCTGTTAAGAACATATTAACCACCAATAAAATATCTACCTGTCCGTTTTTAACACGTTTGCCGATGTCTTTGTAATAGCTATAAAACTGACCTGTTGAATAGTTGGTTTGAAACAGGTCGTTATAGTCCTCAATGTAGTCGTCTAACTTCTCCCGTGTATGTTTGGTTTGATACATGGGTATTGGATCGGCTGCCATTAGGCTTTCTGAATCTTCGATGATTTCATCTGGTATAAAACCATTGGCATCCTGGTCTTCTTGGTTGGCTTGATATGAGTATATCGTTGCAATATTTAACTCATGGCTCCCCTCCTCTTTCTTTGTTTTAAAGAGGTCGTAATACTTTATAGCTGTATTGACATTGGCAACGCAAAAGATCGCTGTAAACTGCTTGTTATGGGTCTTTCGTTTGTGGTTGGCAATGATATAGTCTGCAATGGCTTCCAATCGTTCTGGAGCTTCCATTACTTCTGTTGTATCAATATCATCGACTTTTAAATCGACTACTTCGTCTTTACTTTTAAATGTTCGGATGTATTCAATCGAGAATTTTAAAACGTTACGGTCGCGAATGGCATCAGTAATGACGTATTTGTGTAAACACTCTTCAAATAGGTCTGCGGTTGTTCGTCTGCCTAAATCATTCTTTACGGAGTTGTCAGCAAAAATTGGAGTTCCTGTAAATCCAAAAAGTTGTGATTCTTGGAAAAAGGCTTTTATACGGTTGTGGGTTTCTCCAAACTGGCTGCGGTGACATTCATCAAATATAAAAACCACTCGCTTGTCTTTTAACGCTTCCATCTGTGACAAATAGCGGTTCTTTTCGATGGCAGTATTAAGTTTCTGAATGGTGGTAACAATCAGCTTTGTGTCGTCTTTAAATTGATTAACCAGCGTTGTTGTATTGTTAGTTGCATCAATACTTCCTTCGCTAAAACTGTTAAATTCTTTTATGGTTTGATAGTCGAGGTCTTTGCGATCGACAACAAAAACGACTTTATGAACTTCTTCGAGGTTGGTTAATATTTGAGCGGTTTTAAACGATGTTAATGTCTTACCCGATCCTGTGGTATGCCAAATGTATCCGTACTTTTTGGTATTCTTTACACGTTCAACAATAGCTTCGGTTGCATAATATTGATACGGTCGCAACACCATAAGTTTCTCTTCAGTGTTTAATACGATGTACTTGGTAATCATCTTACTCAGGTGACACGGTTCCAAAAAAACGTCGGTAAATGGACTGAGGTCTGTGATTGGGATGTTTTTTTCGTCAGCCCAATAAAACGTTTGTTTGAAGGATCTATTTTTAACGGCGTTGTTTGCATAATACTTTGTATTTACGCCATTACTAATGACAAACAGTTGGATAAAGTTGTAAGTCTTCAAACTAATGTTCACCAGAGATAGTGAAAATTAAGTCATAAATTTAATCTTTGCAACAGGTGTTGCTTTCTTCTTTTTTTCATTGTTCTTAGTTTAATTAAAT